>JASFRI010000164.1:0-9076 GCA_050115015.1 Acidobacteriota bacterium | reverse complement strand
AAGGCGCTGGGGACCGGCGTGCTGACGACCGCCGCGAAGCGCGGCATGATCGAGGGTGCGGTGCTGGGCGACGTGGTGCGGCAGATGGCGGCCCTGAACGCGGATGCCATGGAGGCCGGGCGGGAGGCCGGGGTCCGCGCCTGCACGGACGTCACCGGGTTCGGCCTGCTCGGCCACCTGCACGAGCTCGCCCGGGCCTCGGGCGTGGCGGCCCGGGTCGAGGCGGCGCGCGTGCCGGTGCTCCCCCTGGCCCGGGAGATGATCGCGGCCGGCGCCGTGCCGGGGGGGACGCACGCCAACGCCGCGTTCCTGGCGGAGACGGTGCTCTGGTCCGAGGACGTCTCCCCCGGCGACCGCACTCTCCTGGTCGACGCCCAGACCTCCGGCGGGCTGTTGCTCGCCGTCGAGGCAGGACGGGCCGGGGAGCTGCTGGAGGCCCTGGGGCGCCGGGGGGTCCCGGGAGCCCTCATCGGCGAGCTCCGGTCGGGAACACCGGGGCGGATCGAGGTCGTTTGAGGCCCGCCGACGGAGGTCAGCCGAGCAGGAGCGCCTGGGCGATGGAGAAGTAGACGACAATCCCGACGACGTCCACCATCGAGGCCACGAAGGGGGTGGAGGAGACCGCCGGGTCGAGGCCGACGCGCTGCAGCAGCAGGGGGAACAGGGCCCCCAGGAGCGAGCCGAAGGTCACCACCGCCAGGATCGCGCCGCCCACGACGACGGCCATCGTGGGGCCGGTGCCCCACATGACGGCCCGGACGAAGCCTACCGAACCGAGGAAGCTGCCGAGGAGGAACCCCGTCGCCAGCTCCCGCCGGAAGACGCGGAACCAGTCGCGCAGGCTCACCTCGCCCAAGGCGAGGGCGCGGGTGATCAGCGTGGCGGACTGGGACCCGGTGTTGCCGCCCGACGAGATGATCAGGGGGACGAAAAAGACCAGTCCCATCACCTGGCTCACCGCGTCCTCGTACTTCCGGAAGGCCACGGTGGTGATCATCCCCCCCAGAAACAGGATCGACAGCCAGAGACCCCGCCGCCAGGCCAGCGCCCAGAAGCTCGACCGCAGGTAGGGATCATCCAGGGGCTCGATGGCTCCCATCCGGTGCGCGTCCTCGGTGGACTCCTCCTGCACGACGTCCAGGACGTCGTCGTGGGTCACGATCCCCAGCAGCTTCCCGGCAGCGTCCACCACGGGCATCGCGAGGAAGTCGTAGCGCTCGAACATCCGCGCCACCTCCTCCTGGTCCGTCTCCACGGGAATCGCGATCACGTCCCGGTTCATGACCTCCGCCAGTGTCCGTCCGGGCCGCGCCCGCACCAGCTCCGTGAGGGTGACCACCCCCCGGAGGGTGCGCTCTGCGCTGACGACGTAGACGTAGTAGATGGTCTCCCGCTCCGGCGCGACCTGGCGGAGGCGCTCCAGCGCGCCGCTCACCGTGGTGTCCTCGGTGAGCGCCGCGTACTCCGTCGTCATCAGCGCGCCGGCGGTCTCCTCCGGATAGGCCACGAGGCGGCGCACGTCGTTGCGCTCGGCCTGCGCCAGCAGGGGAAGGAGCGCGTCCACGGTGGCCGCCGGCAGGGACTTGATGAAGTCGGCGCGGTCGTCGGACGACATGGCGTCCAGGATGCCGACCATCCGCTGGCGGCCGAGCAGGCCGACCAGCTCCAGCTGGTCGTCCTCCTCCAGGTGCTCGAACGTGGCGGTGCGTGCCGACGGCTCCAGGCATTCGAAGAGGCGGACCCTGTCGGGATCGCTGACCGAGACCACCAAGTCCGCGACGTCCGCGGGATGGAGGTGCCCCAGGGCCTGGCGCAGTTCCGCGTCGTCGCCGGAGGCGAGGATCTCGCGCACATCGGGCAGGATGAGGGTGGTGAAGTCCTTCATGGGTCACCCCGGTCGGGAGGATCTGGGAAGGGAGGGGGCGACCCGCGGCGTTCAGTTCATGCGCCGCGCGGACCGCCCGGGCTCCCGGGACATGGTCCGTCTGACATCTGCGTTCGCACCTCGCGAAAGATCGGAACGGGGGGCCGCCGATCGGCCCGATATCTGAAAAACCATAGACCCGTCCGGCGGCGCTGTCAACCGGCGGCCGGTCCCGTCCGCGGGCCGATGCCGAGCTCGTCGGCATGGGGCTTCAGGGCGTCGATGACGAACTGGATGTGATCCGCCAGGTCCACACCCAGGAGCTCGACCCCGGCGTGCACCTCCGCCCGCTCGACCTTTGCGGCAAAGGCCTTGTCCTTCAGCTTCTTCCGGACGCTCTTCGGGGTGAGGGTGGCCACCCCCTCCGGGCGCACCAGGCAGCAGGCGACGATGAAGCCGGTCAGCTCGTCACAGGCGAGGATGGCGCGATCCAGGGGGCTGTCCCGCGGGACGTCCCACTTCGTGTAGTGGCCGGCGATGGCATGGGCGATCGCCTCCTCGCCCTGCTCCCGGAGCCAGGCCACGATACGGCCCGGGTGCTCCCCCGGCCATTTCTCGTAGTCGGCGTCGTGGAGCAGGCCGGTGATCCCCCAGACCTCCGGATCCGCGTCCGGTCCGCCGTAGCGCTCCGCGGCGCGGCGCATCACCAGCTCCACGGCGCGGGCGTGCTTGCGCAGCGACTCCGTCTCCGTCCACCCGCAGAGATGCTCCCAGGCCTGCTCTCGTGTCATGCTCACGATCCTGCCTCCTTGCGCCGGTGTTCCGGCAGCAGCTCCCGCACGGCGGCGAGGACCTCCTCCACCGGGATCGACTCCAGGCACCACGGCTTCCCCGACGGTGCCGGGTCGCACTCCCGGAAGAAGTCCTGCTTGCACGGGGCACACGGGTAGGACCGGGTGACCTCGCGCCGCCGGTCCGCGGGGACGAACGGTGCCGTCTTCCAGGGTACCCCCGGCCCGAACACCGAGACGGTCGGGGTGCCCATGGCGGCGGCGATGTGCATCGGCCCCGAGTCGTTGCCCAGGAACAGGTCGCACCGGGCGACCAGCGCCGCCATCCGGGAGATTCCCCCCTGCCCGACGGCGTCGATCCCGCGCGCCCCGGCCCCACGGAGCACCGTCGCGGCCGCGGCACGGTCGGCCTCCGCTCCCAGTACGAGGATCGAGGCTCCCTCCGCCGCCAGCCGCCCCGCCACCTCGGCGAAGCGCTCGGCCGGCCAGGCGCGCTCCCGTCGCGAGGCTCCCGGGTGGATGGCGATCCGGGCCCCACCGCCGATGGGGTGATCCCGCAGGAAGGCCTCGGCCTTCCGACGCTCCTCCTCGGGGACGGGGAACAGCAGCGAGCGGTCGTCGACGGGACACCCCAGCCAGGTCGCCGGGCCCAGGAAGAACTCCGCGTGGTGCATCTCGGCGGCCCGTTCCGGCAGCGGGACGCGGTGGGTCAGGAGGAAGCCGCGACCGGCGGTCGGGTAGCCGACCCGGCGCGGGATCCCGGCGAGCGCCGGCGCGAGGGCCGTGCCGATCGACTTGGGGAAGATCACCGCAAGGTCGTACCGGCGCGTCCGGAGCTCCCGGGCCAGCCGCCAGACGCCCTGGATCCCCTCGTGGCGCCGGGAGCCGGAGCGCCGCTCCTCCTGGATCACGTCGTCCACCAGGGGATGCTCCCGGTAGGCGGATGCCACGGACGTCCGGGCGAGGACTTCCAGCCGCGCGTCGGGAAAGCCGCGCCGCAGGGCGCGGAGCGCCGGGGAGACCATCACGACGTCGCCGAACCAGTTCGTGGATCGCACGAGGAGGCGGCGGATCGAGGCGGGGTCGATCCCGGCCCCCGCCCCGCTCACGGCTCCTTCCGGAACGGCGCGTACACGGGCTTGTCCATCTCGGACCGCGCCCGTCCCACGAGGGCCTCCGGGCCGCCGCCGTCGACGACCTGCTGGAAGTACGCATAGGCGGCCGGGTAGTTCCCGAGCTTCTCGTAGGTGATGCCCGCCGCCAGGGCCAGTGGCCCGAGGTCATCCGCGGTGGCGAAGGCCTGTGCCGCCTTCTCCCACTGCTGCATGTTGAAGTAGACACGTCCATAGTGACCGGCGAGGCGGCGCTCGGTGTAGGGGGCGGCCGCCTCCGGATCGGCCCGGATGATGCCCTTCGCCTCGTCCAGCTGCTGCAGCGCGAGATCGTAATAGCGCAGGTTGTCGTAGAGGTACGCCAGCATGACCCGGGAGGCGATGCTCCGGGGCTCCCGGGACCGCAGGAACGCGGTCACCGCCACGGCGAGCTGGGGATAGGAGAACTGGTTGAGCTGGGTCGCCAGGCGGATCAGGTCCTCCGCCGGGATCTCCTTCTCGGTCAGCGCCGTCAGGAGGTTGCTCGCCACCGCGGTCACCGGGTCCCGCCGCTGCGGGTCGGCGTCGATCACGGTCTGCAGCAGCGCCTTCGCGGCGTCGGGCTGGAACGGCATCCGCGCCGCCGCCTCGTGAACGGCCGACCAGCGATCGTCCTCCTCGAGCTCCCGGAGCTGCGCGAACCGGGCGGCGGCCTGGTCCCACCGAAGCCGGAACATGTACATCGGCGCCAGCGCGCGGAGCACGTTCGCGTCCTCCGGATGGTCGGCCGCGAGGCGCTCCAGCGCGGCGATCCCCCGGTCGTACTGCGCCGTCGCGAACAGGGCCGCACCCAGATCCAGGCGCGCGTCCGCGAGGTCCGGGTATGCCGCGGAAAGGGCCTCGAAGACCGGCAGCGCGAGGTCGACCCGACCTGCCCGGAAGTGCTCGACCCCGAACTCGAGCAGCTGGGCGCCCACGTCGTCGTCGCCGGCGAACCGCTTCGCGGCGGCCTGCAGCACCTCCAGCTGCTCCGGCGCGTCTTCGGCCTGGACCCGCGCGAGCCCCAGGTAGGCCTCCAGGGAGTCCGGGTCGAGTTCCAGAGCGCGACGGAACTCGACACCGGCCTCCTCGCGGAGCTCCTCGTCGTAGGTCACCTCGGTGCGGAACAGCGACGGGTCGAGGAATGCCGCGGCGTCCCCCGACTGCTTCGCCGCCTCGAGGCGAGAGGGGATGACCACCTGCGTTTCCTGCCGGGCCTTCCCCAGCAGCGCCGTTCCCAGCCCGGCCCGGGTCGCCGGGTCGTCGGGATCCGCCTCCAGCGTGGCGCGGGCCGCGGCGATGGCATCGTCCCATCGCTCCGCCGCGATCGCCTCCTGCAGCGGATCGGGTCCGCCCTCATCCGCCGCCGCCACCGCGCCCGGGGCCACCAGGATCGCGAGCAGCAGCGCACCGAGAGCTAGCGCCCGCCAAGACGCACCTGGCCGGCATTCCGCGCACTGGCGGATGGCGCCCGTTCTCAACGTCCCAGCATCTCCCGGCAGTTGGCGTACACCTCGTCCACCGTGATCGCGTCCATCCAGGCCCGGGCCCCGGCGCCGGTCACCCGGTAGGGACGCTCCGGAGGTCCATGGTAGAGCACCCGGTGCCCCAGATGCTCGGCGTCGTACGGCGCGTTGACGATCGGGTCGGTGGCGCCGAACAGGGCCAGCACCGGCGTTCCCACCGCCCACGCCAGGTGCATGGGACCGGTGTCGCCTCCGACGAACAGGTCCATCCGGGCGATCAGGGCCGTCAGCTGCATCAGCGAGGACGGCGGGAGCACCGCCGGCGGCGTCGAGGTCGCCCCGAGCACCTCGTCGAGGATCGCCTCCTCGCCGGGGCCGCCGGCGACGAGGACCTGCACGCCGTCGTCATGGAGGCGTCCCGCGAGCCACCCGAAGCGGGCGGGCTCCCAGCGCTTGTAGGCCTGCCGGCGGCTGGTGCCCGGGTAGAGGAGGACCCGTGGCCCCTTCGACGGGGCGAGCGAGGCGACGACGCCGTCCGCCCAGGCCTCAGCGGTCGTGGGCGGCTGCAGGTGGGCCAGGGGCGGGTGTTCCGGCTCGGGGGGCGGGATCCCCAGCGCCTCGATCAGCCGGAAGTTCCTCTCGACCCGGGAGATCCGGTCCGGACCCGGGTTCACGGGGTGGGTGTAGAACAGGTGCGAGCCCTCCCTGCCGTGGCCCGCGATCAGACCGATCCGGCGCCGGCTCCCCGTGGCCCGGGTCATCAGGGCGCTCTTCAGGCTCCCCTGCAGGTCCACCGCCGCGGCGTACCCACCGCGGGCCAGGCGGCGGGCGGTGTCCCGCAGGCGATCCGCGGCGGCCAGGAGCCGCAGGCCCTTCGCCTCACGCACGAGCTCGCGACGGCGAAACAGGATGACCTTGCGGAGATGGGGGTGTCCCTTCAGGACGTCCGCCGCCTTCTCCTCCACGACCCAGTCCACCACCAGGTCCGGATGGGCGCGGCGCAGCAGGTCGAGCGCCGGCAGCCCGCGGACGACGTCCCCGATGGCGCCCAGACGCACGATGAGGACGGGCCCCTCACCGGGATCGAGCGCTGCGGGGGCCTGCACCACCGCGCGCGGCTGCACCTGCGTCGTCACCCGTAGCTCCCCGCAAAGGCCGGAATCCAGGGGGATTATCGGTCACGGGGTGGACCAGATCAACCGCCCCCGCCAGCCCCCCTCCTCCCCGAACATGACAGATTCTCGGGGACGGAGGCCTCCGTCCCCGAGAATCTGTCATGTTTGGTGGCGGTGGTGGAGGAGGTGGTCGAGGAGGTCCTCCGCCTTGTCGAGGGCGGGAAGCGCCGATCCCAGCAAGGCGGCACTGAGCTCGGCGATCTGGAACGCCAGGTGGCCGAGCGGCGCCTTCCGCGCCCTGGGCTCGGGCATCCGGCGGTACGGTCGTGGCGTGACGGCGGGGGGGTCGAGGCGGGGCGCCTCCGCCGGCAGCGTCAGCACGGGCAGGAAGTCCGGCGCGGCGCGATCGCGATCGGTCAGCCCCTCCAGATCCCAGCGACGGCAGAGCGTCCGGATGATCGAGGTGTGATCGAACGGCGTGCCCCCCGTGGCCCGGACGACCGTCCCCTCCGCGATGTACGGCGAGATGAAGATCGCGGGAACCCGGAGGCCGAACCGATCGAAGCGGAAGCCGAAGTCCGCGTCACGGCCCTCCCCTCCCGGCGGCACGGCGCTGTCCGGCGGGACGACGTGATCGTAGAGCCCGCCGTGCTCGTCGAACGTGATCACCAGGAGCGTGCGGTCCCATCGCTTCCCGGTCCGGACGGCGTTGTAGACGTCGTTGACGAAGGCCTCCCCGGCGGTCACGCTCGAGGCGACGAAGGGATTGAGCCAGTAGGGCGGATGCATGTCGTTCACGTCCGACATCATCCTCGGTTCGAGGAACGAGTAAGCCGGGAGGCTGCCCTCGCGGCAGTCCTTGAAGAACCGGTCCAGGTGCCGGAAGCTGTCCTTGAAGCGGCGGTGGCGCAGCGGCGGATGGAGCAACGCGGTCAGGGACGCGTAGTGCACCTCCTCGCCGTAGACCCGCCAGCCGCTCTCCTCTCCCAGCCGGTCCGCGAGCCTCTCGAAGATCGTCGGCTGGTCGTGGTGCCGCACCCACTCCCCGGCGGGCTTGTTGAGGACGCGCCCCCGGGAGGTCCCGCTGTGGACGAACGACCGGTTGGGCCAGGTCGAGGAGGGGACCGACGAGAACCACGCGTCCGAGACCGCGAACGAGCGCGCCAGCGCACTCAGCACCGGCACCGCCGGAGGCGGGTAGCAGTACATGATCTGGCGGACGGTATCCGGCTCCGGCTCGACACGGCCGTCCCAGCCCGCCGACTCCCGGATGACGCGGACGTAGTCCTGGACGAAGCCCCCCATCAGGCCCTGCGTGGGTCGCTCCCCCGCCCGCTCCGGGGGGCTGTCCATCCCGTAGATCTGGCGGTTGACGTTCGGGTGGTAGAACTCCCCCGCGTTGGGATAGGGGGCGAACATGTCCTCCGGCCTCTCGAAGGGCGCGCGGGTGACGGGATAACGGCGCGGAGGGTCGGCGCCGTCCTCGTTGTGGAGGTCGTCCCGTCCGGCGACCCCGTCGAACCGAGGCTTCCCGTCCCCGAGGAAGAGCCGGGGCTCGTCGTCCTCGTAGAGGTAGCCGCACAGGTTGTCGAAGGAACGGTTCTCCAGCATCAGGACCACGAGATGATCGAACCCGGGCTCCGAGGACATCGTCTCTCCAGGCGGGAGGCTCGCGGGGGACGTACCGCGCGGCCTGCCCGCAGATTCGCACGCGGGAAAGACGATCCTGCCCGGACACGGCGGGAGATTCAAGACGGACGAGGGAGCGCGGCCGGTCCGCAGTTGACGCCCCCGCGGCGCGACGATATAAGACGGCCTTCGAGTCCCCCGGAGACGCCGATGCCGCCCGAGACGATGCAGGCCCGCACTGACCCGCCCCAGCCGCGGATGGCGGCCCTGTCGCGGACCATGCTGCAGACGGTCGCCGCCCATGATCTGATCCGCGAGGGGGACCGCATCCTCCTGGCGGTGTCCGGGGGCAAGGACTCCTACACGATGCTGGACCTCCTGTGGCGGGCACGGCGGCGCGCGCCCATCGCGTTCGACCTCGTGGCGTTCCACCTGGACCAGGGGCAGCCCGGCTACGACGGCAGGCCGCTCGAGGCCTGGCTCGAGGCGCTGGGGGCGCCCTACGAGGTGCAGCGGGAGGAGACCTACCCCATCGTCCTGCAGCGCACCGGGGACGGGGAGGCGTTCTGCCGGGTTTGCTCGCGCCTGCGGCGGGGGGTGCTGTACGCCGCCGCCGACCGGCTCGGCTGCAACAAGATCGCCCTCGGCCATCACCGGGACGACGCCCTCGAGACGCTGCTCCTGAACCTGTTCTACGCCGGGAGGCTGCAGGCGATGCCGGCAGCGTACGCGACCAACGATGGCAGGTTCCGGGTCATCCGCCCGCTGATCGAGTGCGCCGAGTCGGACATCGCCGCGCATGCCGCAGCGGCCGGCTATCCGATCCTCCCCTGCAACCTCTGCGGCTCCCAGGAGGATCTCGCACGGCGCCGCATGGCCGACCTGCTGGAGACGCTGGAGCGGGAGATCCCCGACGTGCGGCAGGTGATGCTGGCCGCGCTCAGGAACGTGCGGCCGACCCACCTGCTCGACCGTGAGGTGGCGGAGGCCTGGGAGGAGGCCGCGGCGCGCTTCGCCCCCCGCCGCTGACCGATGCCGCGAACCGCACCCGTCGCCGAGGGCCTCACGGATCTCCGCAAGT
>JASFRI010000163.1:0-9164 GCA_050115015.1 Acidobacteriota bacterium | reverse complement strand
GATCCCGGCGCCGGGCTTTCGCCAGTGGAGGCGCCCCGCGATCATCAAGTGGAGCACCAGGAAAAGCCGGTCATCGAAGGCGAGGACGATCCGCTTCCCCAGGCGGCGAAGCTCCCGGACCGCTCTGCCCTCGAGCTCCGCCGGCGGGGGCGAGACGGACCGCAGCAGGAAGGGGCTGCGCAGCCGGACCCGCTCCAGGGGTCGTCCGAGGACGCGCACTCGCAGCGACTGGAGGTACACGGCGATATCGGGCAGCTCCGGCATGGGGACCTCCCGTGGGAGCGTAGCAGAAGCGTCCCGGGAGGGCCGCCCTCCGGACCGGTATCCGGGCGGGCCCCGGGCCGGGGCGCGGGCCGCCTCCCGCCGGGACCGGATGGAAGGCGGCGCCGGCGCCCATGCACACCCCTGGTCCCCGCAAAGGCGAAAGTCCGCCGGGGAACACTGTGGGGGGCCTCCTGGGACGCCCTTTCCGGGCCCCGACACCGGCCACCGGACGGCACGCATTCCCCAAGTTCTTGAGAGCAAGAGCCAGAACGCCGCCGGAACCGGGTCCCGGGCGAGACGTCGCATTCGCCTGATATTCGTGAGGACAGGGGCCGGCACCGGGGAAAATCAGGCGAAGGTACCGGATGCGAGGGCGAGGACTTTCGCCCCCATCCGTGGAAAGCCGGACGGGAGGGGTTCCCCCGGCTAGCACCAGGAGGCGCCGCCGTCCGGCTGCCGGAGCAGCTCCTGGATGTTCGCCTCCAGGACGCGGTAGCCGACGTCCCCGTAGAGCTTCTGGCGCCCCTGGTTCAGGAGGTAGGTGGGGCTCCCCTCCACCCGCAGCTCGTCCCGGAGCTCCACGTCGCGGCAGAGCGCCGCCATCGCAGCGCCGCTCTCCATCCGGTCACCGATGTCGCCCACCGGAAGCCGCTGCTCCCCGGCAACCTCGAGGAGTGTGGCGGTGCACCCGATGTCGCGGCCTTCCCGGAAGAACGCCTCGCGGACCGCCCAGGCCGCGGGCGCCACGAGGCTCGCGCCGTCCTCGAGGAGCTGCACGGCCTTGAGCAGGAGGTGCGCCGGCGAGGAGGATCGCGGCCGTACGGAGGACCAGACGGCGGGGTCCACCTCGACGTGCGGGAAGCGCGCGGCGATCTCCTGCACGTGCCGGGCATAGCCGTCGAACCCACCGCGCCCATCCCAGTGCCGGCGGATGCGCTCCCGGGCCGCGCCGAACACCGGCACGAAGCGGTGCTCCACCTGCAGGCGATCCCCCAGGGCGGACCGCAGCTCCTCCAGCCGGACATGGGAGACGTAGGCCCAGATGCAGCAGACGTCGGAGAAGTGCGTGAGACGGACCGTCGTGTCGCCCATGGGACACCTCCGGGGCTTCTCGGGAGAAAAAAAAAGGCCGTGCCCGGAGG
Source organism: Acidobacteriota bacterium (assembly GCA_050115015.1). Lineage (GTDB taxonomy): Bacteria > Acidobacteriota > Polarisedimenticolia > CBDVAL01 > CBDVAL01 > JASFRI01. The sequence goes on along the minus strand of JASFRI010000163.1, from coordinate 7,758 downwards.
CACGGCCTGGCCTTCGTTCGTGTTCCGCGCGCCGGCTAGCAGCCGCACCCGGTGGAGGCGCATCCACCCGGCGCCGTCGAGCGGCCGCCCTCGAGCCCCCGGAGCTGTGCCAGGGGCACGCTCTTCCCGGCGGCGTAGACCTTGTGCCGTCCCTTCGTCTGGAACCAGTCCGCCGTGCTGGAGTTCTGGTAGAGGTGCTCCACGACCTGCCGCCAGCCGATGCCGGTGTTGTAGGCGCAGAAGCTCACCTCGCCGACCTGGGTGCCGTAGGGGATGATGCACATCTCCGTGCGGCGGAAGTCGTAGTTGAACAGGTCCTGGAACCACATCCCCGCGACCAGCAGCATCCTCCAGTTGTAGCGGCCCTTGTCGGCGAAGCCGAGGCTACGGCCGTTGTGGCCGTCCAGGATGCGCAGCACGTCGAAGGGGCCGAGCCCCTCCGGCGCGTGGGCGAAGTCATAGTTCCGCATCACGGCGAGGGCGAACTGCGTCGCCGTCCAGCCCTTGGACCGGCCGGCGTCGGTGATCACCTTCACGTCCTCGATGAACTGCTCGACGTCCAGGATCTCCGGGAAGGTCAGGGTCTCCCGGGTCTCCTCGTTGACCAGGAGCATGGTGCCGATGCCGCAGTTCGGGTGGCAGCCGCACTTGATGCTTCCCCACTCGGCGTCCGTCCCGTCCATCAGGTCCTTGAGGTCCGAGAACGGGCCGGATGCAGAGAGCGGATACCAGTCCCGCATCGGCTCGGTGATCCCGAGCTGCGTCTTCACGTCGTGGGCCAGGTGCGACAGCGTGTAGCGCTGGCGCTTCCGGGTCTCGTCGTCGATGTCCTCGTCGCGCCCCGTGAAGGAGACCGGCTGGAAGGAGATCGCGTTGATCTTCTCGATGTTGTCCACCGCGAACTTGATGATCGGCCCGACCTGGTGGTTGTTGATGGTGTTCACGATGGTGACCACCAGGGTCACGTCGATCCCCGCGGCCTTCAGGTTGTCCAGCGCGCGGAGCTTCACGTCGAAGAGGTTCCCCACCCCGCGGTGGGAGTTCGCCTCGTTGTCCACGCCGTCGAACTGCAGGTAGGCGAGGCGCATCCCCGCGGCCTTCGCCTTGCGGGCGAACTCGGGGTCCTGGGCGAACCGGATGCCGTTCGTGGCCGCCTGGACCGAGGTGTAGCCGAGGTCCCGGCAGTACTTGACCGCGTCCAGGAAGTAGGGGGACAGGGTCGGCTCACCGCCGGAGAACTGCACCGAGAGCTGCCGGCGCGGCTTGATGGAGATGGAGTTGTCCAGGATCTTCTTGATGTCCTCCCAGCTCAGCTCGTGGACGTAGCCGACCTGGTTCGCGTCCATGAAGCACGGGTTGCACATCATGTTGCAGCGGTTCGTCAGGTCGACGGTCAGCACCGCGCCGCGGCCGTACTTGATGGACGACGTCCCGTGGTCGTGCAGGTTGTCCGGGGCGATCTTGAAGTCGCGGCCGGGGTAGAGCTTCTCGATCCGCCGCAGAAAGTCGACGTCCATGGCCATCTGGTCCTCGAAGCGCCCGTGCTTGTCGCACTCCTTGACCATCCAGACCTCGCCGTCCCGCTCGATGATCTCCGCCCGGATCTCCCCGGGCTTCCCGTCCACGAGGACCTTCGGGTCCTTCTCGCCGCCGAGGATCTCGCCCCGGACCTCCTGCACGCAGCGCGGGCAGAGGGAATCGGTATGCCGCGGGAACCCCAGCTGCGGGTAGGTGCGCTCCGTCGACTTCAGCAGGGGCGCGGGGGCCCACTTCGGGTGGAACGCCCTCGCCTGGATGCGGCGATTCACGAACTGGAACGCGTGCCAGAGGACGTTCGCCGTGCCACGGATCGACACGCCGACCAGCCGGCGGAAGAAGCCGGACAGTCCCTCGGGACGCCGCGGCCGGGGGACGTGCAGGCCCACCGGCTCGCGGGGGATCTCGGCCCCGCCGGCAACCGGAACGACGACGTTCTCGCGGGACGGCCCGGGAACAGCTGCCGGGGGCGGAACGCTCCCTCGCTCGCGGGTCTGCTGCGGCTCTATGGACGACATGGACGACTCCTTGCGAATTCGGGAGGCCCTTTACAAGCTCGAAGGGCCTGCTCTATGATCTGCATATGTGACTGAGCCCATCGGACTTCCGCCCGAACAGACCGGGGGCACTATGACAAATCCGTCACCCGGGTGTCAAGGGTGACGAGGACGCCCGCAACCACGCGCATTTTCAGAGGGAAGGAGCGCTCGAGCATGACCTCCGGTTGCCGCCACGAGGCCTGCAGAACCCAGATGCACCACGCCCGCAGGGGGGAGATCACCGACGCCATGCAGGTTGTCGCCCGCAGGGAGGGGCTCGAGGCCGAGGCCATCCGCCGCGAGGTGGCCGCCGGCCGGCTCGTGATCCCCGCCAACATCCACCACCAGAGCCTGATCCCGATGGGGATCGGCATCGCCCTGCGCGCGAAGATCAACGCCAACATCGGCACGTCCGCGGTCACGTCGGACGCCTCCCAGGAACTCGAGAAGCTGCACCTCGCGGTCCATCACGGCGCCGATGCCTGCATGGACCTGTCCACCGGCGGGGACATCGACGGCATCCGTGCGGCCATCCTGGAGGCCAGCCCGGTGCCCATCGGCACCGTGCCGATCTACCAGGCGGTGGAGGACGTCAAGGACGTCTCGGAGCTGACGCCGCAGCAGATCCTGGACCAGATCGACCACCAGGCCCGGCAGGGTGTCGACTACATGACGCTGCATGCCGGGATCCTCATCGGCCACCTGTCCAAGGTCCGCGGCAGGATCACCGGGATCGTCAGCCGGGGCGGCGGCCTGATGGCGAAGTGGTGCATGGACCGCCGGGAGGAGAACCCCCTCTACACCCACTGGGACGAGGTCCTGGAGATCTGCCGCGCCCACGACGTGACGCTGTCCCTGGGGGACGGCCTGCGGCCCGGATGCCTGCACGACGCGTCGGACGAGGCGCAGTTCGCGGAGCTCGACACCCTGGGTGAGCTGACCCTGAAGGCATGGGAGGCGGACGTCCAGGTGATGATCGAGGGACCGGGACACGTGCCGTTCAACCAGATCGCGGAGAACGTCCGGCGCCAGCAGGAGGTCTGTCACGGCGCGCCGTTCTACGTCCTGGGCCCGCTGGTCACCGACATCGCGCCCGGCTACGATCACATCACCTCCGCCATCGGCGCCACCATGGCGGGCTTCGCGGGCGCGTCCTTCCTGTGCTACGTGACCCCGAAGGAGCACCTCGGCCTCCCGGACGCCGAGGACGTGCGCCAGGGGGTGATCGCCTACAAGATCGCCGCTCACGCCGCCGACGTGGCCCGGGGGCGTCCCGGTGCGCGGGACCGGGACGACGAGCTGTCCCGGGCACGGTTCGGCTTCGACTGGCAGCGCCAGTTCGAGCTCTCCCTCGACCCGGAGGCCGCCCGCCGGATGCACGACGAGACGCTGCCGCACGAGGTGTTCAAGTCGGCGGAGTTCTGTTCGATGTGCGGCCCGAAGTTCTGCCCGATGCAGACGAGCTACCGCGTGAACGATCCGGCGACCTTCCTCCCCGAGCGAGAGACCGACGAGGAAACGGAGCCGGCCACCGCGGGCCAGCCCACATCCTGAGCCCGGAGGCCCCATGCCCCTGCGAAGCAAGACGACCCTCAGGACCGCCCGGAAGGTCTCCCCTGCCGTGATCCGCGCGATGGGGGAAGGCAAGCACTTCCTGCTGGTGAGCCGCGTCGGCGCGGAGCGACCCGACCAGGAGGCGCGTTTCCTCCTAAGGCACCTGGAGTTCTTCCTGATGCCCGACCTCGCCGACGCCGGTAAGGGGAGCGTCCGGCCGGAGTTCGCGTCCTATCTCGAGGAGGCGCCCGGAGCCGACGGCAAGGTGATCCCCATCCGGTACCGCGCGCTGGTAACCGAGGCCGTGATGGTGATGGAGGGTGCCCAGGTCGACGGAATGGCGCCGTACCACATCTGGACCGAGGCGGTCTTCCGCGAACAGGTGCGCTGGAACCCGAAGGACCCCGCCTGGGTCTCGATCTGCAAGGTGCAGCGGATCGACCCGCCGCTGGAGATCCCGCATCGGCGGGAATACGACGCCCCAGGGCCCTGGATCACCCTGCAGGAGGAGGAGCTTCCGCCCATGGCGTTCGAGCCGGTGCTGGAGAACGCCGACTACCTGAAGACCGTCGTCGAGGTCAAGGCGCTGTTCGCCGGCGCCCAGAAGAACCCGACGGCCCAGCCCGACACCCCCGAGCCGGCCGCCGCCCCCGCCGGGACCTGAGACGCCCGGCCCACGGATTTGGTCACGCCGCGCCGGCAAGGCGCGCGACCGCGGCGCAGGGCCCCGCGGCCCCCGCTCGCGGCCCGGGATGAAGCCGGCGCGGATGCAGCGGCGGCCGGGTGCTACCGTGCCTGGGAATCGGGCCAGCAAGCAATCCCTCCGGGGATCCGATAGGATCCTGGCCCCACTTTCCCCGGAGGTGTCATGCGAGGATCTCCCCAGAAAGCGGCACAGGCCCCGCCCCAGCAGGTGGAGCCCGACGCGAGCCCCCTGGCCCGCTATCGGGCCATCCGGTCCACCACCGAGTGGCTGATCGACCCGCTGTCCGCGGAGGACTGCGCGATCCAGTCGATGCCCGACATGAGCCCCGCGAAGTGGCACCTGGGCCACACGACCTGGTTCTTCGAGACGATGATCCTGGAGTCGACGGAGGCCGGGTTCCGGCCGTTCGATGCATCGTTCCGGGTGCTCTTCAACTCCTACTACAACACCGTCGGCGAGCAGCACCCCCGACCCCGGAGGGGAATGCTCTCACGGCCCGGTCTGGACCGCGTCCGGCAGTACCGGTCGGACGTGGACCGGCGGATGGAACGGCCGCTGCGCGACGGCACGCTCCCGGAGAAGGCCCTCTCCGCCCTCGAGGTGGGCCTCAACCACGAGCAGCAGCACCAGGAGCTGCTCCTGATGGACGTCAAGCACCTGTTCTCCTGCAACCCCCTGCGCCCGACCTACCGCCCGCTGGAGGAGCCTCCCGCCACCGACCCCGGTGATCTGACCTGGAGCGACTTCCCCGGGGGCAGCGTGGCGATCGGACACGAGGGGAACGGGTTCGCCTTCGACAACGAGCGCCCGCGGCACGAGATCCTGGTGCAGCCGTTCTCGCTGGCGAACCGTCCCGTGACCTGCGGGGAGTACCTCGAGTTCATGGCCGACGGGGGCTACCGGCGCCCGGAGCTCTGGCTCTCGGACGGCTGGGAGGTGGCGGACCGGCACGGCTGGGAAGCGCCCCTCTACTGGGAACGTGACGAGGACGGGACCTGGTCGCTGCTCACCCTTCACGGGCCACGGCCGGTGCGCGGCGAGGAGCCGGTGGTTCACGTCAGCTACTACGAGGCGGACGCGTTCGCCCGCTGGGCGGGGGCACGGTTGCCACAGGAGGCGGAGTGGGAGACGGCGGCAACGTCCCCTCCCGGCGAGGGTCACTTCCTGGAAGGCGGGAGCCTGCACCCGGCCCCGGTGGCCCCGGCGGACGATGGGAGCCCGGTGCAGCTGTTCGGCGACGTGTGGGAGTGGACCGGGTCCGCGTACGGGCCCTATCCGGGCTACCGGCCGCCGGAGGGTGCCCTCGGGGAGTACAACGGGAAGTTCATGTGCAACCAGATGGTGATGCGCGGCGGCGCGGTGGTGACGCCGGCCTCCCACATCCGGCGCACGTACCGCAACTTCTTCTATCCCCACATGCGGTGGCAGTTCGGGGGGATCCGCCTCGCCCGCTGAGCCGCCCGCCGCTCAGCCGGAGACCTCGTTTCGGTGATCCCGCCCCCCGCGATCCCATCCCTCGGGCGGCAGCGGGGGCGCGGCGCCCGCGGCCTCGGGACCGTCCACGAGCAGCCGCACGAGGTAGTCCCGGCCCGGCCGGTCCGACCGCGCCAGCAGGGCCTCGGTCTCGTCCGCGGGCTCGAAGCCGGGATGCCGCTCCTGGAGCTGGAACGGGGCGAGACCCGGACGGGGGGGCAGCCAGCGGCACAGGAAGTCCAGGTGCCAGTCCAGGAAGAACCGCACCTTCCCGAGCCCCCGCTCGTCCTCCCCGAAATGCTCCCGGGCCAGCTCGACGTAGCGGCGCAGCAGGGCCAGGCGCTCCTCGGCGGTCGGCGCAAGGTCCCGCTTCTCGACGATCTCCCGGAAGATCCAGGGCTTGATCAGTGCCGCCCGCGCGATCATCACGGAGGCACATCCCGTCTCCTCGATCCGGGCGCGCATGTCCGCGGGGTTGGAGATGTCCCCGTTGCCCACGACCGGGATCGACAGGTTCTCCACCAGATCCCGCACGTGCGACCAGTCCGCCTGGCGGCGGTAGCGCTGCGTCCGGCTGCGGGCGTGCAGCACGACGGCGTCGGCCCCCTCCGCCTCGGCCTCCCGGGCCACCGCCAGGGCGGTGGGCTTGTCCTCGCTCCAGCCGGTGCGCAGCTTCACCGTGAGGCCAACGTCGAGGACCTTGCGCATGGCGGCCACGAGCTGCCCGACGCGGCGGGGGCGCGTCAGGAGTGCCGCCCCCTCCCCGCGCCGGATCACGGTCTCGATCGGGCATCCGAGGTTCAGGTCGACGAAGTCCGCGCCGCGCTCCTGGGCGATGACCGCGGCCCGCTGCAGCAGATCGGGATGGCGGCCGCAGAGCTGCACTCCGAACACCGGCTCGTCGGGGTGACGCCGGAGGAGCGCGAGCTCCCCCGAGGCGCCCTTGACGACGCGCTTCGACAGCGCCATCTCGCCGACCGCGAAGCGCGCCCCCTGTTCCAGACACAGGCGGCGGAACGGCAGGTTCGAGCCCTTGGTCATCGGCGCCAGGATCACCCGGCCCCGGAACAGATCGCGTCGCGCCGACTCGTCCATGCTGACTCCGGAAAAGGGGAGCATCCTACCCAGGCGCACCGGCCGGCGCAACGGGGACGCGGCCTCCAGATCCTGGTTCTCTCGGTCCTGCTTCTCCTCCTCCTGAAGAACGCCTGGCTCTCCGATGACGCCTACATCACGTTCCGCACCGTGAACAACCTCCTCGCCGGGTGGGGCCCGGTCTACAACGTCGGGGAGCGCGTGCAGGCCTACACGCATCCGCTGTGGCTTGCGCTGCTGGCGATCCTCCGGCCCGCGACCGGGGAGCTCTACTACACGACCCTGGTCCTCTCCGCGATCCTCACGCTGCTCACCGTGCACGTCCTCTTCCGGATCGCGCCGGTCCCCGGCGCCCTCGCCGGGAGCGCCATTCTCCTGGGCTCCAAGGCGTTCATCGACTACTCGACCTCGGGCCTCGAGAACCCCCTGTCGCATCTCCTCCTCGCGATCTTCCTGTGGAGGCTCTTCCGGGAGGAGGGGGACCCTTTGCCGGCGCTCGCCGGCATCGCGGCGCTGGCGACGTTGTGCCGGCCGGACCTCCTGCTGCTCTGCCTGCCGCCGCTCCTGCTGCTCGGCAGGGGCCCCTCCTGGCCCCGGGCCCGGCGGGCCGCCCTGGCGATCAGTCCCCTGCTGGCCTGGCTGGTGTTCTCCCTCGTCTACTACGGCGCCCCCGCGCCGAACACGGCGTACGCGAAGCTCGGCGCGGGCATCCCGCGCCTGGAGCTCCTGGCCCAGGGAGTGCACTACCTCGGCAACTCCCTCCGGACCGACCCCCTGACGCTGCTGGCGATCCTCGCGGGGACGGCCGCGGCCGGGGCTCGCCGGCGTTTCCGGGAGATGGCCGTGGCGGCGGGC
>JASFRI010000162.1:0-9229 GCA_050115015.1 Acidobacteriota bacterium | reverse complement strand
CCCGCGAGGACCTCCTGCTCCGCGGCGAGCATCTCCCCGAACTCCTCCAGGGAACGGTCCAGGTCCCCTTCTAGGCCGGCGGTCCGCTCCCCACCGGTCGCGGCGCTGCCGGACGGCCTCGAGCCGGCGGCCTGCGACGAGGCACCCGCCGGCGCGGCGTTGCCGTCCGACGCCTCGCGCCCGCCGTTCTCGCCGGCTCCTGGCGGCGCGCCGTTCTCCCCGGCCCCACCGGCGGTGTCGCCTCCCTGGCCTTCGCCCTCCCCCGGCGTGTGCCCGGCCGCGCCGGAGCCCGTCCCTCCGTTCTGGCCCTGGGCCGCCCCGGAGCCCTCCCCACCGTCCTGCCCCGCGGCCCCGGCCGCCGTCCCCGAGCCCTGCGGTCCACCGCTCGCGGCCTGGCCGCCGCCCCCCCCCGAAGACCCGCCCTCCGTCGCGGGCTCCGACGGCGGGCTCGGCTCCGAGGGGAGCGAGGCCGGCTCCGGGGCGGCCGGCGGGGGAGGCAGCTCCCGGGCGGCGCAGGCCGCCAGGGCCAGCGGGAGGAGGGCGATGAAGATGGCTCGAGGAGCTGCCAGAGACGGGCGCATGGTGGATCCTCTTCGGTTCTGCCGCCAGGGGATGCCGGATCTGCGTGCCCCGATCATTATAGCGACGGGGATCGACGGCGGCCATGAGCCGGCCTTCCCTTGCGGTGGTGCGGCGCGTACACTGCCCGGACGGGGGGAACGGAGGACCCATGGCGTACGCGACGCTGGAGCGGGAGGGGGATCTCGCCACGATCACCCTGCAGCGGGGAAAGGTGAACGCGATCGACGCGGAGGCGATCCGCGACCTGCAGGAGACCTTCGACATCGTCCGGGCCGATGACACCCTGCGGGGTGCGGTGCTGACGGGGGCCGGCGCCTTCTTCTCCTTCGGGTTCGACATCCCGACGTTCCTGCCCCTGCCGCCGGAGCCCTTCACGGCGTTCCTGACCGGGTTCACCGCGTTCTACCGCGACCTGTTCCTGTTCCCCAAGCCCGTCGTGGCCGCCCTGAACGGCCACACGGTGGCCGGGGGCTGCATGCTGGCGCTGGCCTGCGACCGCCGTGTGATGGCCGCCGGCAAGGCGAAGATCGGGCTGAACGAGATCACGTTCGGCGCGACGGCCTTCGCGGGGAGCGTGGAGGTGCTCCGTGCCGTCGTCGGACACCGGAACGCCGAGCGGGTGGTGCTGACGGGGGCCATGTTCCTGGGCGAGGAGGCGGTGGAGTTGGGCCTGGTGGACCGCGTCGTCGATCCGGAGGACCTGGTCCATGCGGCCGGCAAGGAGGCCGAGGAGCTCGCCTCCAAGGACCCCGCGGCCTACCGGAGCCTCAAGCGGCTCCTGCGGGGGCCGGTGGCCGAGCGGATGCGCGCCGAGGAGGAGGCGTCGATCCGGGAGTTCGTGGAGATCTGGTACTCGCCGTCCACCCGCCACCAGATGAAGCGGATCCAGATCCGGGAGTGAGCGGCGCCACCGCTCTCACAGCCGCGACAGCGTGTCCAGGACCTCCTTCCGGGCCCAGGCGGCGGCGGGCGCCGTGGACGTCTCGAGCCGCAGCGCCAGGCTCCGGAGCGTGTTGCGGGTGTTCTGGACCGCCATGAACCGCGCGGTGTCCAGCTCACCCTCCCAGAGGCGCTCCGACGGCCGTTCCAGCGCGGCCAGCCAGCCCTGGAAGGCCTTCCGGTCTAGGTCCTCGCGGTCGACCAGGGAGAGGACCGCGCGAGCGAGGCGTTCGTCCTCGCCCCAGACGTAGACCAGGCCGACGTCCAGCTTCCGCCGGATGCTGGCGAGGATCCGCCGCTGCTCCGCCGGGGTGAGGTGGCGGCTGCGGGCCAGGAACTTCAGCAGGTCGGCGCCATGGGCGACGGCGTGGTGCCAGCCCGTCCCCGGCACGTATCCCCGCAGGTCCCTCTCCGCGTCCAGGTAGCGCAGGGCCGCGTCCAGCAGATCCCGGAAGCCCGCACGGCCCAGGAACGGGGACTTGTTGTCCAGGGCCGCGAGGATCGACAGGTCGAGGGCCGAGAACGAGCGCAGCAGCACCGATTCGTCCCCCGTCTCGCCGATCCCCTGCGTCAGGTTCGCGGACCATGCGTCCACGAGCTTCCGCAGGTCGCGGGGGACCAGGAGCTCCTGGGCGTAGATCCAGCGGGCCGGGATGCCGTACGCGAAGGCGTCGCGCTCCTCCGGGTCGGGGGAGCCGAGCAGGCCGGAAAGCTCGCGGATCAGCGCGGCAGGGGACTCTCCCTCGGGGACGGCGTAGCCACCGGTGATGACGGCGCGCCAGTAGGCGGCATCGTGCGTTCGCGCCGTCCCGCCGGAGGCCGCTCCGGACAGGGAGAGGAGGACGAGTGCTGCGAGGAAGTGTCGCATCGGATTCTCCCTCCGGGGGTTCGGACACGACGGCCGGCCCCGCGGTCCGACGGATCCGGGTATGCTGTACGCAACACCCGCGGCGCCCCCCGCGTTCCCGGAGATCCTCGCTGCGGGGCGGCAGCACGGGAGGACGGGAAGCACCGTGAAGAACCTCGCGCTGGATCGCCCGCTGGCGTTCTTCGACCTGGAGACCACCGGCACGCGCCCCGATGTGGACCGGATCGTGGAGATCTGCATCGTCGTCGTCCATCCGGACGGCACCGACACGCGCTACACCCGCCGCGTGAACCCGGGGGTGCCCATCCCCGCCGGGGCGACGGCGGTGCACGGTATCCGCGACGCCGACGTCGCCGACGCGCCGCCCTTCCGCGACGTCCTTCCGGAGGTCGACCGGCTCCTGGAGGGGGCGGACCTCGCCGGGTTCAACATCATCTCCTACGACCTCCCGCTCCTGGAGGCCGAATGCGCCCGGGCGGGACGCCCGTTCGGTCGCGAGGGGAGACGGCTGGTGGATGCGCAGCGCATCTTCCACCTCCGGGAGCCCCGCACCCTCTCCGGCGCGGTGCGGTTCTACGTCGGACGGGAGCACGAGGGCGCGCACGGCGCCGAGGCGGACGTCCTCGCCACCGTGGACGTCCTCGACGCCCAGCTCGAGCGCTACGACGACCTGCCTCGCAGCGTGGACGGCCTGGCGCGGGCCTCGATCCCCGAGGACTGGGTCGATGCCCAGGGGAAGATCCGCTGGTCCGGGGACGAGGCGCTGCTCGACGTCGGGAAGCACCGTGGCAAGGCGCTGCGCGAGCTCGTGCGCGACGACCCATCCTACCTGCGCTGGATCGCCGAGAAGAGCGATTTCCCGGCGGACACCCGGCGGATCGTCGCCGAGGCCCTCGAGGGGCGGTTCCCCGACCGGCGGATCCCGGAGCCGGAGGCCGGCGAGACCGGCACGTTGTTCTAGATATCTTCCTCCGTCTCGTCGACGAGGAACGCCCGCTTGCGGGCGAGCGCAGCGCGCTCCCGGATCTCCTCCTTGACGGCCGCGAGGCCGCCCCGTAGCTCGGGCGCGCGCCACTCGGTGCGCTCGAGGAAGGGGGGCGTCGCGCGTCCCGGACTGCCCCGCTCGAGCCGGACGTGGAACCGGTACCCGTCGTCGCAGGGCTCCGGGATCACCCGCCAGGTTTCCGGCCAGCCGAAGACCCGCAGCCGCAAGCCGGGCAGCTTTCTCCCCATCCGCACCTCCCGCCGCGCGCCCACGCGTGTCTCGAATCCTATCGCATGGCGGCGCGCGTCATGTCGCGGGACGACGCGGCGGTTCCCGATCCACAGATGCACCGGTTGCGCGTGATCGGGACGCATCGCCCCGGAACCGACGGGTCGCTTCCTGGAGGTCGTCAACCGATCGACGTCGATCCTGCGAGCCTCTTGACGCCTGCGGGGATCCGTTCCGGGACAGCGGTTCGCAAGTCGCTGGGAGCGTTCACCCGAAGACCGCTGCCACCGGGTGGCACCACCTTCGCAAGGTACATGAGCGGGGGGACAAGGGAAATGGGGTGTCCAACCCCTGGAGGCTGCATGAGAATCGTCCTGCCCACGGTTCCCCTCCACAGGATCGTACCGCTTCTCGCCATTCTCGTCCTCGCCGCATCGGCGGTGCCTGCATGGGGCCAGCAGACCACCGCGGTGACGATCACCTGGGACCCTAGCCTGGACCCCGACATCACCGCGTTCCGGGTGTACTTCGCCGAGCAGGGCACGGGTGCGCTCCCGCTGCTGATGGAGGTGCCGTCCAACGAGACCTCGGTACAGGTGACCGGACTCACTCCCGGCACCTCCTACTGCGCCGAGATCACCTCGCTGCGGGGATCCTGCGAGTCCGAGCGCTCCGCACAGGTTTGCGCCACGCCGACGAATACCGGTCCGACGATCATCCCGCTGACCCCGACGGGAGGCGACCAGTGCGCGTCGCGTGCCGAGCCCCTCACCGTCCAGCTCGATGACGCGGATGACACCATCGACCCCGCCAGCATCCAGGTGCTGATCAACGGCGTCGCCGTCACCCCGAGCGTCAGCGGCAGCGGCGGGAGCCTGACGCTGACCGTGGCGCTGCCGGCGACCCCGCCGGTCGACGGCCGCCTGACCATCGACGTGACGGCATGGGACACCGCAAGCCCGCCGAACAGCAGCAGCCTGACCTACGAGGTCCGGCTGCAGCCGGCGCCCCCCACCGGCCTGCAGGTGAACTGATAGCCGGAGCCGCGACCGCCCGGATGGCCGTCATCCGGCGACCGTCCGGGCGATCCGGCGGGTCAGGGAGTAGATCCTCTTGAGCCGCTCCACGACCTCCATCTCCAGGCGGAACACCTCCGGGCGCCGCGGCTCGTCCACGCCCAGCCGCTCCGCCTCCCGGGCCGCGATGCGGTCCAGGAGCCCCTGGATCGCGGGCTTGCGCGCCAGGACGGCCCGCGCCGCGGAGGGAACGTCCCCGGCGATGGCATGCACCGCGTCGTGGAGCGCGTCCCGGACGGCCAGGTCGAGCTCCAGCAGCAGGGCCCCGGTCTCCGGCGTGGGATGCACCGCGCGATCGTGGAACTTCTTCTCCAGTCCGGGGAGCTCGGTGCCGGCCAGGTCGCCGATCCCCTCGAGGTGCGTGGCGGCCTGCATCAGGCGGATGAACCGGTCCCCCTGGACGGCGGTCAGGGGCTGCCGGCGGAGCTGACCGAGGTAGGTCAGGATGCTCTCGTGGAGATCGTCCGCCCCCGCCTCCAGGCGGGCGATCTCCGCGGGAGCCAGTGGCCCGGTGCCGCGCGGGCCGGGCGCGCTCTGCCGCACCATTCCCTCCACCACCTCGCCCAGGTGGCCCACCTCGCGCCGCACCGCCTCCAGGGCGATCCCGGGGGTCCCCAGCAGTGCCGCGTCCAGGTAGACCGGGCGGATCCCGCCCGGGGCGGGGCGGTCCGGGACCAGCCGCTCCACCAGGCGGGCGAAGGGCCCCGTGAGGCCGAGGAACAGCACGGTGTTGACCACGTTGAAGATCGTGTGGGCGTTCGCGAGTTGCCGGGGGACCTCGGCGGCGCGTCGCGCGGCCCCGTGCAACTCCGGGTGGGCGGGGGAGATCCCGATCGCGAGGGCGGCGAGAAGGTCGATCAGGCCGACCCAGATCAGGACGCCGACGACGTTGAAGACGATGTGGGCCACCGCGGCCCGCTGCGCCTCCCGCGGCTTGCCGATGGATGCCAGCAGCGCCGTCGCGCAGGTTCCGATGTTGGCACCCAGGGCCAGCGCGATCCCGGCGGGCAGCGTCACCAGCCCGCCCGCCGCCATGGCGATGGCGATCCCCATCGTCGCCGCCGAGGACTGCACGATCGCGGTGAAGGCGGCTCCCACGAGGATCCCGAGGATCGGCACCTCCATGTGCGCCATCGTCTCCAGGAACGGAGGGTAGGATCGTAGGGGCTCGACGGCGTCCCCCATGGTCCCCATCCCGAAGAAGACCAGGCCGAGCCCCAGCACGGTGGTGCCCAGGTAGCGGCTCTTCTCCCCCCGCAGGGAGAACCGTGTCGCGAAGCCCCCGGCGATCAGGATCAGCGCCCAGCGGTGGATGTCGAAGGCGAGGATCTGCGCGGTGACGGTGCTGCCGACGTTCGCCCCCAGGATCACGCTGAGCGACTGGGCGAAGGTCATCACGCCCGCGGTGACGAAGCCGACCAGGAGCACCGTCGTGACCGAGGATGAGTTCAGGAGGGCCGTGACCAGGGCGCCGGTCAGGGCGCCCAGGAGCCGGTTCGCCGTCAGCCGGGAGAGGAGCATCCGCACGCCCTCGCCGACCGCCCCCTGCAGGCCCCGGGCGAGCTGATCGAGACCGAAGAGGAAGAGAGCCAGGCCTCCGAGGAGGCCGGTGGCGAGGTCGAACCATCCTGCGGCCATTCCGACGCTCCCCGCGGCGATCATGACGCTGCGGTGGATGATCCCGGATCGCCCGCGGGGACGTCAAGAAACACGGCGGGCGGCAGCAGGTTCTAGTCGCTGAGGACGCGTGCCTGGCGGATGAGGGAGTCCTCCAGGTCCCGGATCCGGCGGGACATCCGCTCCATCAGGCGGAAGGTCATGGAAGGGTCCTCGTGAACCCGCCGCAGCAGCCCGCTCCGTTCCAGCGTGAAGACGAAGGACTCCTCGACCGCCCGCGCGGTGAAGCGCCGGATCTCGTCGTCGAAGAGCGCCGGCTCGCCGAAGAAGTCGCCGCGCCCGAAGGTCCCGAGGTGGAACTCGCGGTCGCCGTCCCGCCGGACCAGCTCCACCTTGCCCGACTGGATCACGAACATCGCCTCGCCCCGATCCCCCTGCTGGAAGATCACGTCGTCGGCGGCGTACCGCCGGCCCATCAATCCCGTCTCGCCGCTCGCCATGATGAAGGTCTCCTTGGGGCGTATCCGCTCCCCGTCGCCCAGGCCGGCGCCGGTCTCCCACAGCAGGCGGCCCATGGCGGCAGGGTGGAGCGCACGCAGGAACACGGAGGAGTAGGGCGCGCTGCCGGTGAACGTGTCCCAGAGCACCTGGCTCATCCGTCGTTGACTCCGCTCCCGCTTCTGCTCCAGCGAGGTCATCCGCCACAGCCCCCGCCGTGCGTACTTCCGCCGCTGGATCTGGCGCGTGATGCCGAACACGACCCTCCCGATCCGGTTGTCCCGGTCGATGCCCCGGCAGGCCGGCTGGAACCCCCGCCGGAACTCCGCCTCGCCGACGCCGTCGAACACGATGGTCCGGGCGGCGGCCTTCGAGGTCCGGTAGGCGGCGCCGATCCCGTCCTTGAACAGGCGCGTCGTGCCGCAGTCGCCGATGAACACGATGCGGTCGCCGAAGGGCTGGACCGCCGTGCGCACGTTCAGCTTCGGGGAGCAGTGGCAATGGTCACTCGGTGCCCTCCAGTGCGGGGGCATGCACTCCTGCACCACCGGCGAGGCGAGAAATGCGTCGACCATCTTCCGGTCGATCCCCTCGCCGAGGAGGCAGAGGGTGACGAAGCTGCTCTTCGGGATCAGCGCCGCGAAGTCGAGGCCGGGGAAGTTCAGCAGGAACACGTGCATCGAGTTCCCCAGGTAGCGCTCGATCATCGTCTCGCCGAGCTCGAACTCGGCCACGTAGGCCTTCGTGCGCCGCGGCGGACGGTAGCTTCCGAGTCCACGGAACCGGTCCAGCAGCGGGGCGTTCACGCCGATGGCGGCGACCACGAGGTCGTACGGCGTGGAGCCGGCGGCGGTCCGGACGACGGGCCGGCCGTCGTCCATCGTCAGTTCCTGGACCCGCTCGGGGATGTGGTTCGCGCCGGCCTGCACGGCCATCTCGAGCAGGAACGCGTCGAAGCTGGGGTGCGGGAACAGCGAGGTCCGGGGGCCGCCGCCCCGGGCGACCGCGGCGATGCGCGCCTCGTGCAGCGGCGTCTCGATCCGGACCGTGCCGACGTCCATGTGCAGCGTGTAGGAGTCGAGCCGCCGCTGGATGATGGTGGCCGGGAGCTCGATCCCCTCCGCGGCGAGATTCTGGACCAGGGACTCGGAGATGATGCCGCCGCACATGTTGCAGCCGTGCGGGGCCTTCTGCATGAAGTTACGCGGCTCGAGGACATCGACCCCCAGATCGAGGCCGGCGCGTCCGGCCATCTGGAGGAGGAAGTAGCTGGTGAAGGCCCCCGCCGGACCCCCGCCGATCACGCCGACCCGCGACCCCGGCCGCAGCCGGGTGCCGGAACGCGCCATGGTACGGCCCCCTCGCCTTCGCCTTCTCCAGTCGGAGAAGGCTGCGCACCACCGCCGTGAGGGTGGAGCCGCCCACCCGGGATCTGCAATGAGTGTGCCACCGCAGATCGGTCCTCCGAGCGGCGCGCAGGCGATATCCTGCGTCAGATAACCCATTTGGCACGGAGACTGCCCCAGCAGGCCCACCCTTCCGGAGGGGAACGGGGGTATCATGGCCCCGACGAGGATGCGCCGCGGGAGGGCGGGCGGCGCCACCGGCGAGGAGGGTCCCATCGTGCCCCGGAAGAAGCAGCATTCTCCAGGCAGCAAGGGCGGCGACCACGGCAGCACGAGGGGCAAGGGGAAGCTCCGCAGGAAGGAGTACGAGGGGCTCCTCGCGAAGCTGCAGGTGGAGTTGGTGAACCTCCAGGACTGGGTGAAGTCCACCGGGGCCCGGGTCATCGTCGTCTTCGAGGGGCGGGACGCGGCGGGCAAGGGGGGCGTGATCAAGCGGATCACCGAACGCGTGAGCCCGCGCGTCTTCCGCTCCGTCGCCCTGCCGACACCCACCGAACGGGAGAAGACCCAGATCTACCTCCAGCGGTACATCGCGCACTTCCCCTCGGCCGGCGAGGTCGTGCTCTTCGACCGCTCCTGGTACAACCGGGCGGGCGTCGAGCGGGTGATGGGCTTCTGCACCGATGCCGAGTACCGCAGCTTCCTCCGCGTCGTTCCCGGGTTCGAGCGCTGGATCGTCGTCGAGGAGGGGATCATCCTCCTGAAGTACTGGCTCACCGTGAGCAACAAGGAACAGGAGCGCCGCTTCCAGAAGCGCGTCGAGGATCCCCTGCGGCAGTGGAAGCTGAGCCCGATGGACCTCGAATCCCGCCGCCGCTGGTACGAGTACTCGGCGGCGCGCGACGCGATGCTGGAGGCCACCGATACCGACTGGGCTCCCTGGCACATCGTCCGGTCCGACGACAAGCGCCGGGCGCGGCTGAACTGCATCTGCCATCTGCTCACGTCGATCTCCTACGAGGCCATCCCCCGGCCGGAGGTCCGGCTTCCGAAGCGCTCCACGAAGCGCGCCTACGACGACGAGGCCACC
>JASFRI010000161.1:0-9232 GCA_050115015.1 Acidobacteriota bacterium | reverse complement strand
GCAGTTCGGACGAGAGCCGCACAAGGGCGTGAACCCGGACGAGGTCGTGGCTATCGGAGCCGCCGTGCAGGCCGGCGTGCTCGCCGGCGACGTCAAGGATGTGCTGCTTCTCGACGTCACGCCGCTCTCCCTGGGGATCGAGACCCTTGGAGGGGTCTTCACGAAGCTGATCGAGCGGAACACGACGATCCCGACGAGAAAGAGCGAGGTGTTCTCGACCGCCGCCGACAACCAGCCGAGCGTCGAGGTCCACGTGCTTCAGGGCGAGCGCGAGATGGCCGGTGCCAACCGGACGCTCGGGAAGTTCCACCTGGACGGGATCCCCCCCGCGCCCCGCGGCGTGCCGCAGATCGAGGTCACGTTCGACATCGATGCCAACGGCATCGTCAACGTCTCCGCGCGGGACAAGGCGACCAACAAGGAGCAGAAGATCACCATCACCGCCAGCAGCGGTCTCGACGAGTCGCAGATCCAGGAGATGGTCCATGACGCCGAGGAGCATGCCGAGGAGGACCGCAAGCTCAAGGCGGGTGTCGAGGCACGGAACCGGGCCGACTCCCTGGTCTACCAGGTCGAGAAGAACCTGAACGAGAACCGGAGCAAGCTGTCGGCGGACGCCGTGGGCGACATCGAGAAGGCGCTGGAGGCCACGAAGGAAGCCCTCAAGGGGGATGACGTCGACCGCATCCAGCGGGAGGCGGAGAACCTGACCAAGGTGTCCCACAAGCTCGCCGAGGAGGCCTACAAGCAGGCCTCGGCGGGAGGAGGCGCGCAGGACGCGGGCGGCGGCGCGGCGGGGACGGCGGCCGGTGACGGCGAGGTGATCGACGCCGAGTACGTCGACTCCGACGAGACGAAGTGACGTTCAGGGGCCGGAAACCGGCCCTTGCAACGGGTTCTGGATTCGGGTACCCTCCGGGGTGCCCGTTTTTTCTTGGCTGGCAGGGAGGGTGCCAGCCGAATCCCGGCCGGCGAGAGGGGTATGGCGGATCCACTCAAGGAACTGATCGCGCTCAAGGAGCGCATGAACCGGCTGTTCGAGAACGCGCTTTCCCGCTCGAACTTCGAGGAGGGGCCCGATCTCCTGGATCGATGGAGCCCCGCGGTGGACATCTTCGAGACCCGGGAGGATCTCGTGGTGCTCGCGGAAGTACCGGGCCTTCGCCAGGACGGGATCGACATCACCCTCTCCGAGCACACGCTCTCCATCATGGGAGAGCGCAAGATGGGGCGTGCCATGCAGGAGGGCAACTACCATCGCATCGAGCGGAATTACGGCGGCTTCGCGATCAAGTTCCCCCTGCAGACCGCCATCGAGCCGGACCGCGTCCAGGCGCGGTACGAGCGGGGCGTGCTCCAGGTCATCCTTCCAAAGACTGGGCAGGGCCCGTCCAGGCCGGTGAAGGTGCGGCTGGCCGGTTGACCCTTCCCCCGAGGTCTCATGGACCAGGATAGAGGCGCGAGCCGCAAGGTCGGTTCCGAGACGCTGAAGAAGTACCTGCAGGAGATCTCCAAGCTCCCACGGGTGACCCCCGACGAGGAGAAGGCCCTCGGGCGCTCGATCCAGGGAGGCGACCGGAAGGCGCTCCAGACCCTCGTGGAGGCGAACCTGCGCTTCGTGGTTTCCTTTGCCAAGAAGTACCGCGGATGCGGCCTCTCCTTCCTCGATCTGATCAACGAGGGGAACATCGGCCTGATCGAGGCGGCGAAGCGGTTCGATCCGGGCAAGAACGTGAAGTTCATCACCTACGCGGTCTGGTGGGTCCGGCAGTCCATCATCCACGCGCTGTCCGATCAGTCCGGGGCGTTCCGGCTGCCACAGAAGCAGGCGAACCTCCTCTACCGGATCGGCAAGACCATCTCCACGCTCACGGTCCAGCTGCACCGGAACCCGACCGCCGAGGAAATCGCCGAGAAGCTCGGCGTGCCGGTGACCGAGGTCACCCAGCTGCTCCAGGTCTCCGACGACAACGTCTCCCTCTCCACCGTCATCGACGAGGAGCACGACTTCCATCTCGCGGACAAGCTCGAGCAGGACGTGATCCCCTCGGCGGACACGGTCCTGATGAAGTCCTCCATGAAGGCGCACCTCGGCACGGCCCTGGAGGAGCTGGACCCGAAGGAGGAGAAGGTCATCAAGCTCCGGTTCGGGCTCGAGAACGAGGAGCCGCGGACGCTGAAGCAGATCGGCGAGATGATGGGCCTCAGCCGCGAGCGGATTCGACAGATCGAGGCCGCCGCTCTCCAGAAGCTCAACCGCTCCCAGAAATGCCAGCAGCTGCGGGGATACCTGAATTGACCCCCGCAGCCTCGGAGGCCTGCCCCCGCTGTCTGGGAACCGGCTTCGAGGTCCGGGAGGGCGAGGACGGCATCCAGCGGGCCCGGCCCTGCGGCTGCCGCGACCAGGAACGGGAGGGAAGGCTGCTGACCGCTGCGCGCATCCCCAGGCGCTACGAGCACTGCTCCTTCGACAACTTCGAGGTGCACGACCCGAGCCAGGGCGTCGCCGGGCAGATCGCCCGGCGCTTCGTGAAGGACCATCCCGCGGGGGAGGGGGGACTGCTGTTCGTGGGGCCCTGCGGCACCGGGAAGACCCATCTCGCGGTCTCGATCCTCAAGGCCCTCGTCCACGAGCGCGGCATTCGCTGCATGTTCTACGACTTCCAGGACCTCCTCAAGGAGATCCAGTCCTCCTACAGCCCGGTGAACCGGACCTCGGAGATGAGCATCCTGATGCCGGTGTTCACCGCGGAGGTGCTGGTCCTCGACGATCTCGGCGCCCAGAAGCCGACGGCCTGGGTCCGGGACACGGTGGGGCACATCGTCAACAACCGCTACAACGATCGTCGGACGACCCTGTTCACCACGAACCGCCACGACGGGCCGCAGGAGGAGCGGGGCGGGCGGCCCGGGACGGAGGCGACCCTCCTCGATCAGATCGGAGCCCGGCTCCACTCCCGCATCTACGAGATGTGCCACGTGGTCCGCTTCCAGGGGGAGGACTACCGGAAGCGCTTCAAGCACCCGGGTCTGCGGTCGCGCATGAAGGGCCCCGCGGGCCTCTGAACCACGGCGTCCCCACGGCCCCGGCGCGGACGGTTCTGCTAGAATGCCCCGGGAGTGTTGTGTTTCCGCCGCCACAACGGGAAGGGAATCCCGAAATCCGGGGGTACAAATGAAAAAAGAGATCTGGATCCTGGGGGGAGCACGAACCCCCTTCGGGGAGTATAACGGGAAGCTCCGGGGGTTCACCGAGATCGAGCTCGGAGCCCACGCGGCCCGGGCCGCCCTGGAGCGCTCGGAGGTGGAGCCCACCGAGATCCGGCACGTGGTGATGGGCAACGCCCTGCAGACCAGCGGAAACGCCATCTACGGCGCCCGCCACGTCGCGCTCAAGGCCGGAGTCCCGGTTGACGTTCCTGCCCTGACGGTCAACCGCATCTGCGGCTCCGGGATCCAGTCCATCGTGACCGCGGCCCAGCTGGTGGAGCTCGAGGAAGCCCCCACCGTACTCGCCGGCGGCATGGAGAGCATGAGCCAGGCACCCCACGTCATCCGGGGCGCTCGCACCGGCTTCCGCCTGGGACAGGGGAAGCTCGAGGACTCCCTCATGGTGGCGCTGATGGACGAGTTCTGCGGCTTCTACATGGCGCAGACCTCGGACAACGTGGCCCGCAAGGCGGGGATCGGCCGCGAGCAGATGGACGCCTACGCCCTGCGCAGCCAGCAGGCCGCGGAGCGCGCGGACCGTGCGGGGAAGTTCGCCGAGGAGATCGCGCCCATCACGCTCAAGTCCCGCAAGGGCGACGAGACGTTCGCGGCGGACGATCACCGGCGTCCCGACACGACCCTGGACGGCCTGGCGAAGCTGCCCACCGCCTTTGGCAAGGACGGGATGGTCACCGCGGGCAACGCCAGCGGCATCGTGGACGGGGCCGCGGCGGTGGTGGTCATGGACGCCGACCACGCTCGCAAGTCCGGACGGAGGCCCCTGGGGCGGATCATCGCCTGGGACTACGCCGGCGTCGAGCCCGCGGAGATGGGGATCGGACCCGTGCCCTCGTGCCGCGGCGCGATGAAGAAGGCGGGGCTGTCCCTCGGCGAGATCGACCTGGTCGAGATCAACGAGGCCTTCGCGGGTCAGTATCTCGCCGTCGAGAAGGAGCTGGAACTCGACCGGGATAAGACGAACGTGAACGGCGGCTCGATCGCCGTCGGCCACCCGCTGGGGGCCACGGGGACCCGCCTCGTGCTGACGCTGCTCCTGGAGCTCAAGCGCCGCGGCGGCAAGTTCGGCCTTGCGTCCGCCTGCATCGGCGGCGGGCAGGGGATCGCGATCATCGTCGAATCGCTGTGACAGGGCGAGAGAGCGAGGTGTTCGATGTTCAAGCAGATCCAGACGGAGCAGGACGGGAGGATCGTCGTGGTCACGATCAACCGTCCCGACAAGTTGAACGCGCTGAACGCCGAGACCCTGGGCGAGCTACAACAGGCGTTCGCCCGCCTCGCGGCGGATGAGGAGGTCGGGGGGGCGATCCTCACCGGCGCCGGGGAGAAGGCCTTCATCGCCGGCGCGGACATCGCGGAGCTCTCGGGCCTGGACCCCGTCGCCGCCCGAGAGCACGCCCTGACGGGCCAGGCCGTCTGTGCGGCCATCGAGGAGCTGGGCAAGCCGGTGGTGGCGGCGGTCAACGGCTTCGCCCTCGGCGGCGGCTGCGAGGTGGCGATGGCGTGCACCCTGCGGGTCGCCTCGGAGCGCGCCCGGTTCGGACAGCCGGAGGTCAAGCTGGGAGTGATCCCGGGGTTCGGAGGGACGCAGCGCCTCGGGAGGCTCGTGGGCCGCGGACGGGCGCTGGAGCTCATCCTCACCGGCGAGATGATCGACGCCGCCGAGGCCCACCGGATCGGGCTGGTGAATCGCGTGGTGGCCCCGGACCGCGTCCTGGCGGAGTCCCGGACGATGCTGGAGGGGATCCTCGCCCAGGGACCCCTGGCGGTGCGCTATGCCATCGAGGCGGTGCACCACGGCATGGAGATGCCGCTGGAGGACGCGCTGTTCCTCGAGGCGAACCTGTTCGGCGTGACCTTCGGGACCGAGGACATGAAGGAGGGGACGTCGGCCTTCCTGGAGAAGCGGCCGCCCCGGTTCCGGGGGCGCTGAGCCCGGGCGAGCGCGTCGGTTGACCCACTCGCCGCGGCTCCGCCGGCTGCGCGCCATCCTCGGCCTCCTGGTCCTGGCCGTCCTCGGCGCCCTGCTCCTCCTGCTGCTGCGGCCCCGGCCCGTGGCGCCGCCGGCCCCCGTCAAGGACCAGGTACACGCGGTCGAGGAGGAGGACGCCTCCCAGGTGTCCATCCGCTTCGACTTCACCCGCACCCTCGCCGGCGCCGTCCGCTACCGGGTCGAGGCGGACCGGGTCCTGGGCCGCCGTGGCACCGTGTACGAGCTGGACCGGCCGCGGATCGAGGCCCACGACGACGATGACGGGGTGACCCGGGTCCAGGGGAAGGAGGGACTCCTCGACACGGAGACCGACTCCGGACGGATCACCGGGGAGGCACGGGCCCGCACGCCGTCGGGGATCGAGGTGCAGGCCGCGGCCCTGGTCTATGACGGTGAGGGCGCCAGCCTGGTCAGCGAGGGGGAGGCCCGGTTCCGGAAGGAACGGGTGCACGGGCGGGCGGACCGGCTCGAGCTCGACCCGGGCTCCCACGTGCTTCGCCTCCTGGGGGCGGTGCAGGTGAACGGCGAACCGGAGGACGGTGCCCCGGCCTGGACCCTCCGCTCGGATCGTGCCCTCTACCACACGTCGACGGGAACGGTGGAGACCGGTGCCTTCGTCCTGGATGGCGCCCACGGGCATCTGCGCGGCGACCGGCTGGAGCTGGAGATGGACCCGGAGGGCGGCCGCGTGCGCACGGGGACGGCCGTCGGGAACGCCTCCCTGGTGGAGCGGACGGGGGGGGGACGCATGGAGGGGGTCCGCATCCGGTTCGACCCGGGCCCGACCGGCGCCACCACCGCGGCCCGGGTCGTGGCCAGCGGTGAGGCCGCGCTCCAGCCGGGCGCGACGGGGGAGACGCGCGTCCGGGAGATCCGCGCCCAGCGGATCGACGTCCGGCGCCGCGACGGGACCCCCGAAGCCCTCCGGGATCTCGACGCGGCGGGAGCCGTTCAGGTGCGCCTCGCGAGCCGGGAGAATCCCGCCGCGGAGGAGGGGCTGTTGCTGTCGGACCGCCTGCAGGCCCGGCTGGCCCCGGACGGCCGGGTCGCCGGGGGCACCGCCGCCGGGAACGTGCGCTACCGCGGTGCCGAGGGCCGGGCCACGGGAGAGCGAGCCGTGCTCGAGGGGGAGCGCCTCCGGCTCACCGGATCGTCCGCCCGCCCGCCCTGGCTCATCTCGCCGGAACGCCGGGTGGCGGCGCGAACCCTCGTGGTGGAGCAGACCGCGGGCCTGTTCCTCGCGGAGGGGGACGTGCGCACGACGTCCCTCCGTGATCCATCGGGGATCTTCGACGCGGGGGAGGGGCCGGTCTACGGAGCTGCGGATCGGCTGCGAGGCTCGAGGCCGCAGGACGAGGTGGTCTACGACGGCGCCGTGCGGCTCTGGCAGGGGGACAACATGCTGCAGGCGGACCAGGTCCGGATCCACCCCGACGCCGGGCTGCTGCGGGCCCGGGGACGGGTGCTCTCCCGCTCCCGCGCCGCCGCGGGACCCGAGGGCCGCCCGCAGATGCTGAGCGGCCGGTCCGAGGCACTGGACTACGACGATTCCACGGGCGTGGCGACGTACTCCGGCGAGGCGTCCCTGGACATGGAGCCGGACCGGGTCGAGGCGGATCGGATCGTGGTCACCCTGGCGGCCGGCCGCCGGGTGCGCCGGGTGGTCGCCGACGGCGGCGTCCGGCTGCGTTTCCAGGAACACCGGGGCGAGGGGGACCACCTCGACTACCGCCCCGAGGAGGGTACGGCGGTGCTGGAGGCGAGCGAACGCCTCGCGATGGCACAAGACCTTGCAAATCAAAGGGTTGTAAGGGGAAGTTCTTTGACTTTCGACCTCCTGGATGGTAGGATCCAGCTGCGATCGGCGCCCGGAGGCAGGACCTGGATCACCCTCGGTGATGAGGAGGAGGCACCGGCCGAACCTGAGGACAGCGAAAGAGACGGAGCCGAATCGCTTGGACCGGCAGCTGGCCGTTGAGCACCTCAGCAAGTCGTATCGCGGGAGGAGCGTCGTCCGGGACATCAACGTCCGGATCCGCCCCGGGGAGGTGGTCGGGCTTCTCGGGCCGAACGGCGCCGGGAAGACGACGTCCTTCTACTGCATCCTGGGACTGGTCACACCGGACGAGGGGAGGGTCCTGCTGCACGGGGCGGACATCACGTCCCTACCGATGTACCTGCGGGCAAGGCAGGGCATCAGCTACCTGCCTCAGGAGGCGTCGATCTTCCGCCGCATGACCGTGGCGGACAACCTCCTGTCGGTCCTCGAGACCCTCGGGATCCGGAGGGAGGAGCGCGAGAACCGGGCCCGGCGGCTGCTGGAGGACTTCCAGGTGGAGCACCTGGCCGGGGAGCGGGGCTACACCCTTTCCGGGGGCGAGCGGCGGCGGGTGGAGATCGCCCGCGCACTCGTCCTGGAGCCGGCCTTCATCCTCCTGGACGAGCCCTTCGCGGGGATCGACCCGAAGGCCCGGAAGGACATCCAGACGATCATCTCCGACCTGAGGGATCGCGGGCTAGGCGTGCTCATCACGGACCATAATGTCCGCGAGACCTTGCAGATCACGGACCGTGCCTACATCATAGTGGATGGAGCCATCATCAAGGACGGAAGCCCCGCGGAACTGGCGGCGGACCGGAGGGTCCGGGACGCCTACCTGGGTGAAGAGTTCCGCCTGAACTAGGCCCTGGGATCGAGAAACGACATGGCGCTCGAGCAGAAGCTGCAGCTCCGGATGAGCCAGAAGCTCATCATGACGCCCTCGCTGCAGCAGGCGATCAAGCTGCTGCAGATGTCCAAGCTCGACCTCGTCGCGGAGATCAACCACGAGCTGGAGGAGAACCCGGCCCTGGAGGAGCGCAACCTGGAGGGGAGCACCGAGGACCCTCCCGCCGAGACCGAGGAGACCTCCGGGGAGCCGGACAAGGCCGACGACTTTGACTTCGACGCCTACTTCCAGAACTACCTGGACACGGACTACTCGCCGGGGCGGGCACAGAGCGAGACCCGGGATCTCCCTTCCTTCGAGCAGACCCTCACGAAGACCCAGGACCTCTACGACCATCTCCACTGGCAGCTGGAGCTGTCGGTCACCAACGGGCTGAACCGGGACATCGCCCTGGCGATCATCGGCAACGTCGAGGACGATGGCTACCTCGCTGCCACCGTCGACGAGATCGCCGCCATGGGAAACTGGCCGCTCTCCGAGGTGAAGGGCACGCTGCAGGCACTGCAGCGCTTCGATCCGGCGGGTGTGTTCGCCACGGACCTGCCGGAGTGCCTGCTCCTCCAGCTGGAGCGCCTGGATATCGAGGAGCCCCTGGTGGAGGTGATCGTCCGTGGGCACCTGGAGCTGGTCCAGAGCCGGCGGTATCCGGAGATCGCGAAGCTGCTCGGCTGCCCGCTGGAGGACGTCCATCACGCGGTGCAGGTCCTCAAGCAGCTCGACCCCAAGCCCGGCATGAAGTACGCGCCGCGGGAGTCGCGTTACGTCGTGCCGGACGTCTTCGTGATCAAGGACGGGGACGACTACCGGATCCTGCTGAACGAGGACGGCATGCCCAGGCTGCGGCTCAGCCCGGCGTACCGCCGGATGCTATCGAGCCTGAACCGCGAGAACGCCAAGGACGCCAGGGACTACGTCAAGGAGAAGTGCCGTTCCGCGATGCGGCTCATCAAGAGCGTCGAGGAGCGGCAGCGGACCATACACAAGGTCGCCACCAGCATCGTGAAGCACCAGAGGGAGTTCCTGGACCGTGGCGTGCAGTCCATCCGACCGCTGATCCTCCGAGATGTGGCCGACGACATCGGGATGCACGAGTCCACGGTCAGCCGGGTCGTGAACAACAAGTACATACACACCCCCCGGGGCATCTTCGAGATGAAGTACTTCTTTCACAGCGGTCTGTCCACGGCCGGGGGGACGGACATGTCGTCCCTGGCGGTCAAGGAGAAGATCAAGGCCCTGGTGGAGCGAGAGGAACCACGCAAGCCGCTGAGTGACGCAGCCA
>JASFRI010000160.1:0-9246 GCA_050115015.1 Acidobacteriota bacterium | reverse complement strand
CGGTCGGGGGTTCGAATCCCGTCTCCCGCTCCAAGCAGAGCGAGGGGCTTACAGCAAGGACATCTTCCGGCCCGGTCGGCGGATTCGAACCCGCGACCGGGGGGTGCGGGGGGAATCCCCCCGCGGCAGTCGGGGGAGCAGGGGCCGCCGGCCCCGTCGAGGGGGCGTGAGCCCCCTTGAAGGGAGCGCAGCGGAGCGAGCGGACGGTCGGGGGTTCGAATCCCGTCTCCCGCTCCAGGTCAAGAGGCGAGGACAAGCAAGACAACGAAGCCCACGTGGCTCAGTGGTAGAGCACCTCCTTGGTAAGGAGGGGGTCACCGGTTCAATCCCGGTCGTGGGCTCCACATGTTTCCAAGGCGATCCCGGTCCCGGGCAGGCAGGGGGGACGGGCACGACGGAGGCTCGGATGGCGAAGGAGAAGTTCGATCGGAGCAAGCCCCACGTGAACGTGGGAACGATCGGTCACGTGGACCACGGGAAGACGACGCTGACGGCGGCGATCACGAGCGTGCTGGCGCTGGCGAACAACAAGGTGGCGGTGCGCTCGTTCGACTCCATCGACAATGCTCCGGAGGAGCGGGAGCGCGGGATCACGATCGCGACGGCGCACGTGGAGTATGAGTCTCCGAACCGTCATTACGCGCACGTGGACTGTCCGGGTCACGCGGACTACGTGAAGAACATGATCACGGGTGCGGCGCAGATGGACGGTGCGATCCTGGTGGTGTCGGCGGCGGACGGTCCGATGCCGCAGACGCGGGAGCACATTCTGCTGGCGCGTCAGGTGGGTGTGCCGCGGATCGTGGTGTTCCTGAACAAGGTGGACATGGTGGACGACGCGGAGCTTCTGGAGCTGGTGGAGCTGGAGGTCCGGGAGCTGCTGTCGAGCTACGAGTTTCCGGGGGACGACATTCCGATCATCCGTGGTTCGGCGCTGGAGGCGTTGAACAATCCGGAGGACGCGGAGAAGACGAAGTGCATCGCGGAGCTGATCGAGGCGGTGGACTCGTACATCCCGATTCCGGAGCGTCCGCTGGACAAGGACTTCCTGATGCCGGTGGAGGACGTGTTCTCGATCTCGGGCCGTGGGACGGTGGTGACGGGCCGTATCGAGCAGGGTCAGATCAAGGTCAGCGAGGAAGTGGAGATCGTCGGCATCCGGGAGACGCAGAAGAAGGTGGTGACGGGCGTGGAGATGTTCAAGAAGCTCCTGGACGCGGGTCAGGCGGGGGACAACGTGGGCCTGCTGTTGCGTGGCACGGAGCGAAAGGACGTGGAGCGCGGTCAGGTGGTGGCGAAGCCGGGCTCGATCACGCCGCACACGCACTTCAAGGCGGAGGCGTACATCCTGACGAAGGAGGAGGGCGGCCGGCACACGCCGTTCTTCAACGGGTATCGTCCGCAGTTTTACTTCCGGACGACGGACGTGACGGGGAACGCGACGTTGCCGGAGGGTGTGGAGATGGTGATGCCCGGTGACAACGTGACGCTGGAGATCAAGCTGATCACGCCGATCGCGATGGACAAGGGTCTTCGATTCGCGATCCGCGAGGGCGGCCGCACCGTCGGCGCGGGAACCATCACCGAGATCCTCGAGTAGGGAGGCGGGTCCACGAGCCGCCAGAGGTCGACATGCTGAACAACAAGATCCGAATCCGTCTGAAGGCCTACGATCACCGGGTGCTGGACCAGTCCACCACCGAGATCGTGGACACGGCCCGCCGTACCGGGGCCCGGGTTGCAGGCCCGATCCCGCTTCCGACGGCGAAGAACAAGTACACGATCCTCCGGTCCCCGCACGTGGACAAGAAGTCCCGCGAGCAGTTCGAGATTCGCACCCACAAGCGGTTGCTGGACATCCTCCAGCCGACCCCGCAGACGGTCGACGCGCTGATGAAGCTCGACCTTCCGGCGGGTGTGGACGTGGAGATCAAGGCCTTCGGGCTGGAATAGGCGGCTCCTCCGGGGGCGGCATGGATCGGGAACGATAACGATGGTTAATGGGCTCATCGGTAAGAAGGTCGGGATGACGCAGGTCTTCGACGAGCAGGGACGGCAGATCCCGGTGACGGTGTTGCAGGCGGGTCCGTGCGTCGTGGTGGGGCTCCGTTCCGTCGAGCGCGACGGGTACGAGGCGGCACAGGTCGGCCTCGTCGAGCACAAGCGTGCGCGGAAGCTCTCGAAGCCCCGGAGGGGCCAGTTCGAGAAGCACAAGCTCCCGCCCATGCGTCACGTCAAGGAGTTCGCCATCGAGGGTGAGGCTGCCCCGGCCCTCGGCGACCAGGTCTCCGCGGCGCTGTACCAGCCCGCGGATCGAGTCGACGTGATCGGCGTCAGCAAGGGCAAGGGTTTCCAGGGCGTGATCAAGCGCCATGGATTCGGCGGTGGCCGGGCGACCCACGGTTCGATGTTCCACCGCGCGCCGGGCTCCATCGGGCCCTCGGCCTACCCCTCCCGGGTCTACCCCGGGATGCGGGGGCCGGGGCAAATGGGCCATCGCCGGATCACCATCAAGAACCTCGAGGTGGTCCAGGTGGACGAGGAGAAGAACATGCTGGTGGTGAAGGGGTCGGTTCCCGGTTCGCGGGGCACCTACCTGATGATCCGCCGGTCCAAGAAGGGCGCCGCGGCCCGGAGTTGAGGAAGAGATGCCCGAGGTGAAGATCCGCAATCTGAGCAATCAGGAGGTCCGATCCCTGGAGCTCCCGGAGGCGGTGTTCGGGGCGCCGCTGAAGCAGCATCTGCTGTTCCAGGTCGTCCATCACCACATGGCCGAGGCGCGTCGGGGAACCGCCGCCACGAAGACCCGTGGTGAGGTCGCCGGCAGCGGTCGGAAGCTGTGGCGCCAGAAGAAGACGGGCCGGGCCCGCATCGGCTCCATCCGGTCGCCGCTCTGGCGGACCGGTGGAACCGTCCACGGACCCCGGCCCCGGAGCTACGGGTACTCGCTGCCCAGGAAGATGCGCCTGGGGGCACTGCGTTCCGCCGTGTCCCAGAGACTCCGGGAGGGCGGCCTCACGGTGGTGGAGAAGCTGGACCTGGAAGCCCCGAAGACGAAGGAATTCGTGAAGATGCTGGCCGGCCTGGACCTCATGGACCGTTCGGTGCTCGTCCTCGACGAGGGACCGAACCGCAACCTGGACCTGGCGTCCCGGAACCTCCCCCGGGTGAGTTTCCTGACGACGTCGCAGGTGGGCGCCTACGAGGTGCTGGCGCACCAGCATCTGCTCATGACCGAGGCCGCCGCGGCCCGGCTCGGGGAGAGGCTCTCGGGATGAACAAGGAACCGTACCAGGCGATCCGGCGGCCGCGGATCACCGAGAAGACGACGATTCTCCGCGAGAAGTCCGAGCGGCTTTACGTCTTCGAGGTCGATCCGGCGCTGAACAAGCTGGAGATCAAGACGGGCGTCGAGAAGATGTTCGGCGTCAAGGTGGATCACGTCCGCACGCAGAAGGTCCAGGGGAAACTCAAGAGGGTCGGGCGTGGTATCGGCCGGCGGCCCAGCTGGAAGAAGGCGTACGTCCAGCTGAAGGCCGGAGAGAAGCCCATCGAGTTCTTCGAGGGCGCCTGATCGGCGGCCGGCGGGGGATAGACAAGTGCCCACGAGAAAATTCAAACCGACGTCTCCGGCGGTGCGGTTCCTCACGGTCGCGGACTTCTCCGACCTCAGCAAGGAACGTCCCCTCAAGCGCCTGACGCGGGGGAAACGGCGG
Organism: Acidobacteriota bacterium; assembly: GCA_050115015.1. Lineage (GTDB taxonomy): Bacteria > Acidobacteriota > Polarisedimenticolia > CBDVAL01 > CBDVAL01 > JASFRI01. The sequence goes on along the minus strand of JASFRI010000160.1, from coordinate 5,530 downwards.
AGCGGCGGCCGGAACAACCGGGGCGAGATCACCATCTGGCACCGCGGCGGCGGGACGAAGCGGCGCTACCGGATCATCGACTTCCGGAGGGACAAGGATGGCGTGCCGGCCCGGGTGGAGGCGCTGGAGTACGATCCCAACCGCTCCGCTCGAATCGCCCGTCTGGTGTACGCGGACGGCGAGCGCCGTTACATCCTGGCCCCGAACGGACTCCAGGTCGGTCAGCAGGTGATCTCGGCCCCCGATGCGGACATCGTGGTCGGGAACTGCCTCCCCATCCGGAACCTGCCGCTGGGAACGCAGGTCCACAACGTCGAGCTGAAGCCCGGGAAGGGCGGGCAGATGGTCCGCAGCGCCGGTTCCTCCGCCCAGCTGCTGGCCAAGGAAGGGGCCTACGCACAGCTCAAGCTGCCGTCGGGCGAGGTCCGGATGGTCCACATGAGCTGCCGGGCCACCATCGGCCAGGTGGGGAACGTGGAGCATGAGAACCTCAGCATCGGCAAGGCGGGCCGATCGCGCCACATGGGCCGGCGGCCGAAGGTGCGCGGCGTGGTGATGAACCCCGTCGACCATCCCCACGGCGGCGGCGAGGGCCGCACCTCCGGCGGGCGCCATCCGGTCACCCCCTGGGGCGTTCCCACGAAGGGGTACAAGACCCGGAACAACCCGCGGACGGACCGTTACATCGTCCGCCGCCGCAAGAGGAAGTGACGAGGAAGTCATGAGCCGATCCGTGAAGAAGGGGCCGTACGTGGAGCCGTCGCTCCAGAAGCGCGTGGACGACATGAACCGCCGATTCGAGAAGAAGGTGGTGAAGAGCTGGTCCCGCCGGTCGACGATCGTGCCCGAGATGGTCGGCCACACCATCGCGGTGCACAACGGAAAGAAGTTCATCCCGGTCTACATCACCGAGAACATGGTCGGGCACAAGCTCGGCGAGTTCTCGCCGACGAGGACCTTCCGCGGGCACGCGGGAAAGGGCAGTGAGAGAGCTGCCCGGATGAGGTGACGGACGTGATCGCCAAGGCCAGCTTGAAGTACATGGGCACGTCGCCCCAGAAGGTTCGTCTCGTCGTTGACCAGATCCGGGGAAAGCGGGTGGAGGAGGCGCTGTCCATCCTGCGTTTCTCGCCGAAGATGGCGGCGCGAGACCTCGAGAAGCTCCTGAAGTCCGCCGTGGCCAACGCGGAGCAGCGCGAGGAGCGCGTGGACGTCGATCGCCTCCACGTCTCCCGCGCGGCGGTGGACGCGGGTCCGACCATGAAGCGCGTCCGCTTCCGGGCGATGGGGCGGGCCTTTCGAATCCTGAAGCGCTCCTGCCACGTCAGCCTCGAGCTCGACCTGGCTGGCGGTGCCGGGGCCCCTGCGACGAAGGCCCCCGCGACCCGGACCGACAAGGCGCCGGCGAGCCGCAAGACCACGGCGAGGAAGCCCACCCGCAAGGCCGCGGCGAAGAAGCCGGCGGCGAAGAAGGCGGTCGGGAAGAAGACGTCCAAGAAGGTAACGAAGAAGGCGGCGAAGAAGGCCGCATCCAAGAAGACGACGAAGAAGGTCACCAAATCGTCGAAGAAAACGGACTGAGGAGACGAGTCTTGGGCCAGAAAGTCCATCCCTACGGGTTTCGCCTCGGGTTCAACAAGACCTGGCATTCGCGCTGGTTCGCGGAGAAGAAGTACTCGGAGCTCCTGCACGAGGATCTCGACCTGCGCCGCCGCCTGAAGCAGCGGCTGTCGCACGCGGGCATCTCCGACATCGAGATCGAGCGCGCGGCGAACAAGCTCAAGATCAACATCCTCACCTCCCGGCCGGGAATCATCATCGGGCGGAAGGGGAGCGAGGTCGACAAGCTGCGTGACGACGTGCAGAAACGCACCGGTCGTGAGGTCTTCATCAACATCCTCGAGATCCAGAAGCCCGAGCTCGACGCCCAGCTCGTGGCCGAGTCGATCGCGATGCAGCTCGAGAAGCGCGTCGCCTTCCGCCGCGCCATGCGTAAGGCGATGGAGTCCGCGTCGCGCTTCGGTGCCAAGGGGATCAAGGTGATGTGCGGCGGTCGCCTGGGCGGGCACGAGATCGCCCGTTCCGAGTGGTATCTCGAGGGGCAGCTGCCGCTGCACACGCTGCGCTCCGACGTCGACTACGGCGTCGCCACGGCGAAGACGACCTATGGCGTGATCGGCGTGAAGGTCTGGATCTACAAGGGTGAGACGCATGACATGAAGCGGGGGCCCCGAGGGGAGGCCCTGGCTTTCAGCTAGCTCCGGGGACGGGCTCCGGGCGCGGCAACGCGACCCGGGCCCCTCGGCACGGAGCGGCAGGCGGGGAAGGGAAGCGGAACCATGTTGATGCCGAGCAAGGTCAAATGGCGCAAGCAGATGCGCGGAAAGCGCCGGGGCAAGGCCTACCGGGGCAGTACGGTCGCGTTCGGTGACTACGGCCTCAAGGTGACGGAGGCGGGCTGGATCACGGCGCGCCAGATCGAGGCCGCCCGGATCGCGATGACCCGGTTCGTCAAGCGCGGCGGCAAGATCTGGATCCGCGTCTTCCCGGCGAAGCCGATCACGAAGAAGCCCGCCGAGACCCGCATGGGCAAGGGGAAGGGCGCCCCGGAGGACTGGGTCGCGGTGGTGCGCCCCGGGACCATCGTGTACGAGATGGAGGGCGTCCCCGTCGAGACGGCCCGGGAGGCGATGCGGCTCGCGGCGCACAAGCTCCCTCTTCCGACGAAGTTCGTCACCCGGGGGGACTGATCGCCATGAAACCGAGCAAGTACAGGGAGCAGGGCGTCGCGGAGCTGGAGATCGAGGAGTCGAAGCTGAAGGAGCAGATCTTCCGGCTCCGGTTCCAGTTCGCCATCGGCCAGGCCGACAATCCCATGAAGCTGCGCCTGACCCGGAAGGACCTGGCGCGGGTGAAGACGATCCTGAACGAGAAGCGACGGGCCGAGGCCCGGGGGAACAAGTGATGGCAGAGGCAGAGAAGGCGTCCGCAGCCCGCGGGCGGCAGCAGCGGAAGGTCGGCCTGGTCGTCTCCGACCGAATGGACAAGAGCATCCGGGTCGCGGTGGAGCGCCTCGTGACACACCCGCGCTACAAGAAACGTGTTCGCCGGACGAGCACCTTCATGGCCCATGACGAGAAGAACGAATGCCGGATCGGCGACAAGGTGGCGATCGTGGAGTCACGCCCCCTCAGCCGCCGAAAGCGCTGGCGCGTGAGCGCCATCCTGGAACGCGCCGCGGGTTCCACGGAGAGCGGGCCGGCGGGTTCCTGAGCGGCCGGGATCGGGGATAGACGATGATCCAGATGAGGAGCATTCTCAAGGTCGCCGACAACTCGGGCGCGAAGAAGATCGCGTGCATCCACACCCGGGGGGGCTCGGCGGGGGAGTACGGGCGCCTCGGTGACGTCATCACCGCCTCGGTGAAGGAGGCGGCGCCGGACGGCACCGTGAAGAAGGGTGCCGTGGTGAAGGCGGTGATCGTCAGGATCCGCAAGGAGCAGCGCCGCAAGGACGGCACGTACATCCGGTTCGACGAGAACGCCGGCGTCCTCGTCAACGACCAGGGGGAGCCCGTGGGAACCCGTGTGTTCGGGCCGGTGGCACGTGAGCTCCGCGAAAAGAAGTTCATGAAGATCATCTCACTGGCCCCAGAGGTTCTGTGAGGGGACAGGAGGTTGTCGTGGCCAGCAAGGTCAAGAAGAACGATCAGGTGAAGGTGCTTGCGGGCAAGGACCGCGGCAAGACCGGACGTGTCCTGCAGGTGCTGCCGGCGAAGGGACTGGCCGTGGTGGAGGGCATCCACTACTACAAGCGGCACACGCGCCCCAACCCGAGCAAGAACATCAAGGGCGGGATCGTCGAGCGCGAGGGCGTGATTCACCTCTCGAACATCATGGTGATCTGCCCGCAGTGCAAGCAGCCGAGCCGCCTCGGGCGCAAGCTCCTCGAGGACGGACGCCGCGTCCGCGTCTGCCGGGGCTGCGGTGCCGAGCTGGACCGGTAGAGGAGCATGACCATGGTTCCGCGCATGAAGGAGAAGTACAGCAGCGAGGTGGTACCGGCGCTCATGGAGCGGTTCCAGTACACCACCCCGATGGAGGTCCCGCGTCTGTCGAAGATCGTCATCAACATGGGGCTCGGCAAGGCGCAGGGAGACGTGAAGGCGCTGGACGCTGCCGTCGATGAGCTCAGCCGCATCTCCGGGCAGCGGCCCTCGATCCGTCGGGCAAGGAAGTCCATTGCGAACTTCAAGCTCAAGGAGGGAACGCCGATCGGCGCCGCCGTGACCCTGCGGCGGGAACGGATGTTCGAGTTCCTCGATCGGCTCATCTCCATCGCGCTGCCGCGAGTCCGCGACTTCCGGGGCGTTCCGACCCGGTCCTTCGACGGGCGCGGAAACTACACGATGGGCGTGACGGATCAGCTCATCTTCCCGGAGATCAACTACGCGAAGGTGGATGCCGTCCGCGGCATGAACCTGACCTTCGTGACGACGGCCAAGACCGACGAGGAGTCCCGGGCGCTTCTGGAAGGGCTGGGAATGCCCTTCCGGCGTTCGTGAGAGACGGGAGAGAGGTTGGATGGCGAAGAAGTCGCTGATAGCCAAGGCCAAGAGAAGCCCGAAGTTCAAGGTCCGGGGCTACAACCGCTGTGGTGTCTGCGGTCGAGCCCGGGCCTACCTTCGGAAGTTCGCCCTTTGCCGGATCTGTTTCCGGAAGCACGCCCTGGCGGGGGACCTGCCGGGGGTGATCAAGTCCAGCTGGTGAGCGGGGCAGGGGAATCACGATGAGCATGAGCGATCCCATCGCGGACATGTTGACCCGCATCCGGAACGCCCACAAGGCCCGGCACCGGGAGACGGATGTCCCGTTCTCGCGGCTGAAGTCGGACCTGGCGCGGGTGCTCCAGGAGGAGGGTTACATCGAGGGCTTTCGCGTCCGGGAGGAAGGCCCGCGGCGGATCATCCGGGTGGCCCTCCGCTACACGGAGGACGGCGACCCCGTGGTGAGCGGCCTGCAGCGTGCCTCCCGTCCGGGACGTCGGAACTACACCGGCGCCAAGGAAATCCCCCGGGTCCTGGGCGGCCTGGGGATCTGCGTCCTCTCCACGTCCCAGGGGGTCATGAGCGACCGCGAGGCCCGGCGCCGGCACGTCGGCGGCGAGGTCCTCTGCAACGTCTGGTAGGGGTGCGAGGAAGAAGATGTCGAGAATCGGAAAGATGCCCATCCCCCTCCCCGGCGGCGTGAAGCTGGAGATGGGGGAGACGACGGTGAAGGTCACGGGCCCCAAGGGGAGTGTCACCTGCCCCGTGCCGCCCGGGATCAAGTGCAAGCTCGACGGCGAGGTGCTGACGGTCCAGCGGTCCGACGATTCCAGGCAGCAGCGCGCGCTGCACGGCCTGACGCGGGCGCTGATCGCCAACGGCGTACGCGGGACCTCGACGGGCTTCGACCGCGCGCTGGAGATCCACGGGGTGGGGTACCGGGCGGAGGTGAAGGGCAAGAACCTGGAACTGGCCCTGGGGTAC
>JASFRI010000159.1:0-9279 GCA_050115015.1 Acidobacteriota bacterium | reverse complement strand
CCGCGGGCACGATAGCCGCCCCCCTCGAACGCACCCACCTCCCCCGCGTGCTCGTCACCGCCGAGGAGCAGCGTGAACAGCTCCTGCTCCTCCCGGAAGAGCGCCTCGAGCTCCTCCTCGGGCGCACCGGCGGCCCGCAGCTCCCGGCGGCGCTCCTGGAAGTCCATCGACCGTTTCTCGTACTCCTCCTTCACCCAGGGAGTCGGCACCGGGATACCCGGGTTGAGCAGCGCCGCCCACTTCACGCGTCCGGGGTCCTCCAGGGCGGTCAGGTTCGGCTCCCAGGGCTCCACCGGCGGCCCCTGGTCCGCCTCGTAGGCGACGCTGGAGGTGTAGTACTCGTCTCCCAGCCCGGCGAAAGAATGGCCGAACTCGTGAACCACGAGGTACGAGCTGAACGACGAGGAGGCGGCGGCGGTCGCGTAGAGGTTGTAGATCCCGCCACCACCGTACTTGCGCTCGTTCACCAGGATCACGACGGCATCGTAGGGGGCCGCCGCGGCGACGTCGCGCCAGCGGCGGTCGTCGAGGGTCAGGACGTAGCGCTCCGAGTCGAAGGTGTTGTAGCTCGTCCCCAGCGCGGTCCGTCGGTAGATCCCGGCGCGCGGCCGGGAGATGCCGGCCTCCTCGGTGGGGGTCTCGATCAGCCGCACGTTGAAGTCGTCCCGCCGGCTGAGGAACGGCTCCACCTGGAACAGCTCCTCGGTCAGCCGCCGCGCGTCCTCCCGCAAGCTGAGCAGATCCTCCCGGCGGTACCCGTCGCCCAGGAACAGCAGATCCACCTTGACCGCGGGATCGCCGCGCTCCTGCAGGACCCGCACGGGACCGTCCGGGACCGGCGAGCGATCCACGGAGCGGTCCGCCGGATCGATGACGACGCTCCAGATCTCCCGCATCGCCTGGTCCTCCCCCCGCCTCCGCAGACGAACCTGGACGGGCCGCTGCGGCTCCGGGATCCGCACCGCCTCCGGGATCGTCCGGGAGACCCCCGCCGTCGCCTCGCCGGTGGTCTCCCACTCACCGTAGATGCTCGCGAAGCCGCGGCTGTAGAGCGGACGGCTGGTGGCGGCGTCGACCACCTCGACCAGGTACTTGCCGCGGCCCAGGGGATCGAGAAGCTGGGTGCGGCTGCCGGGCCACGGGCCCTCGACCCTTGCCTGGTCGAGGCTGACGATCTCCCGATCGCCCTGCCCGGTGTGGAAGAGGTCCAGACGCAGCGTCGCCCCGGTGAAGTCGGCGTCGAAGTCGGCGGCCGCGGTGGTGGCCGTCATCAATAGCAGCCAGACCAGAAGGTGGTGTCCCTTGCCATCCATGCCTCTCCTCCCCGCGGCGCCCCGCCGCGTGGCCTCATGCCCGTGCGCCGATCCCCGCCAGGCGTGTCCGCACGGCGGGGAGGAACGCGAAGACCGGAAACGACAGGAAGAACGTGGTCAGAAACCAGCCCGCGTAACCCATGGTCGCCGCGGCATAGCCCGTGGGCGCCCCGAAGATCGCCCGGGTCAGCGCGAAGACCGCCGAGAGAAACGCGTACTGCGTCGCCGCCCACTCCTTCTCGCACAGCCGCATCGTGAACGCCAGCAGCGCCGCGCTGCCGAGGCCGTCTGTGAACGACTCCACGATCGAGGAGGCGTACAATCCCGGCCGTCCCCAGCCCCAGTACGCCGCCCCGGCATAGCCCAGGTTCGAGAAGCCCTGGGTCAGCCCGAGCGTCCACAGCCCCCGGAAGATGCCGATCCGCGACACGATCACGCCGCCCACCAGGGCCCCGACGATCGTCATCCCGATCCCCAGACCCAGGGAGATCCAGCCGATCTCCTCCACCTCGTAGCCGCTGTCCATCCAGAACGGACGGATCATCGGCGCGATGGCGATGTCTCCGAGATTGTACAGGAGGATGAAGCAGATCACTCCCAGGGAGCCGGGTTGCGCCAGCCAGGCCCACACCCCGGCCAGGATCCGCCGGAACCCCTCCCGGCCGCGCTCCCAGCGCGCCGCGCCGCGCGGGGCGAGCCATACAACCGCCGCGAGCGCCAGCAGGAAGACGCCCGCCAGGCGGAACAGCGCCGGGTATCCCAGCGCGGTCTTCTGGGAGAGGAAGAGCGCTCCGGACAGGATGAGGGCGACGCGGTACGCCGCCACCCGGACGCCGTTGACCTCCCCTTCCTCCCCGGCATTCACCAGGCGGATGGTGTAGGCATCGATGGCGATGTCGCTGGTGGCCCCGACGATCGCCATGAGCACCAGCAGGCCCAGCAGCCCGCGGCCGGGGCTCGCGGGATCGAAGGCGGGAAGGAGGAGGAACAGCACCGCCAGGCCGACCAGGCACGCCGCGATCCACCGCCGGTAGTCGGGCCAGCGGTCGACGAGCGGCGACCAGAGCACCTTGGCGCTCCAGGGGAGCGCGAGCAGGCTCAACGCCCCGATGGTCTGGTTCGACACGCCGCTGTCCTTGAGGTAGACGGGGAGCGTGTAGATCACCATGCCGAAGGGGAACCCCTCCGCCAGGTAGAGGAAGGCGACCCAGCCGAGTTTCCGGCGCAGGGCGAGGGGGACCGGTGCGAGCGGCGTCCCGTCGGGGCCCGGGCCCTCCGGGGGCTCAGGCGTCGCCGGCACGCAGCCCCTCGAGCTGCCGTGGATCCGCGTTGCCCCCGGAGATCACCGCGACGACGCGCAGGGGGTGCCGCGCACCCCGTCCCTCCAGCCAGGGCGCGGGGATCCCGCCCGAGAGGACGCCCGCCGCGGAGGCGGCGCCGGCCGGCTCCACCCGGTGCCCGGCGCGCACCAGCCTCGCCTGGGCGGCGAAGATCGCCTCGTCGGACAGGAGGGCCACTGCATCGACGGTCTCCAGGCCAATGGCGATGTTGATCTCCCCGGAGTACGGCGGGCAGAGGCCCTGCACCTGCGTGTCGATGCGCTTCAGGGGAACCGGCCGGCCCGCGGCAAGCCCGAGGCTCATGGAGGGGGCCCCCTCGGGCTCGACCCCCAGGATGCGCACGGCGGCACCCAGCTCCCGGCGGAGCGCCAGGGAGCTGCCCGCCAGCAGGCCGCCGCCGCCCACCGGGATCGCCACGACCTCCACCTCGGGCCAGTCGTGGGCGATCTCCAGGCCGACGGTCCCGGCCCCCTGGAGGGTGCGCTCCGCCTCGTAGGGATGGACGAGAACCGCCCCCTGCCGCACGCGCTCGCGGCAGATCTCCTCGGCGGCGTCCCGCCCGGCAACCAGGATCACCTCGGCGCCGAGCTCCCGGCACGCCTCCACCTTGTTCGGGTAGGCGTCGTCGGGCATGACGATGACGGCGTGCACCCCCGCCTCCCGGGCCGCCCAGGCCAGCGCCTTGCCGTGGTTGCCGGAGCTCGGGCAGACGACGCCGGCGCGCCGCTGCTCCGGGTCCAGCCGGCTCACCTGGTTCCAGGCCCCGCGCGCCTTGAACGCGCCGGTCACCTGCTCGTTCTCCATCTTGCCGCGCAGCTCGATGCGCGGGTCGCCGACCGGGATCGGACGCAGCGCCGTGCGCCGGACGACGCCCGCGAGCCGCGCCGCCGCGTCCTCGAGATCGATGGCGGCGAAGCGCTGCGGCGCACGCTCCTCGAGGGTCCTGGGGTTCGTCCAGCTCACGGGGCGACGACCCCGCGCCGCGCCGGCTCCGCGCAGCAGTACCAGGCCTCCGAGAGGCGGTGCGGCAGCGGCCGCTCGCTCCACTCCGGCAGCACGGGCGCGGCGATCTCTCCGGCCTCGTGAGCGGCGGACCAGAGCGAGGCGAAGATCCGCCTGCGGGACCAGCCGCCGGCTTCCCCCTCCTCCACGAGATCCAGCGCCGCCTCCGCGAGCTCGTCCATGCGCGCATCCGGGTGGCTCCAGGGATGCACGAGGGCGGCTGGATCGAGGGGGCCCGCCACCTCCCGCCCTTCCGGTGTGTCCAGGAGCTTCGAGCCCGGCGGGATCAGCAGCCGGATGGCGAGCTGGATCGGGGCCACGCGCTCCACCAGGTCCATCGACACCAGCCAGCGCAGCAGCGACCGGTATCCCGCGAGCGTGGTCCAGGGGGTGAAGGGCACGAAGGTGGGCGCCACCTCCAGGCCCAGGGCGTCGCACCGCCGGATCGCCGCCTCGGCGTCCGCCCGCGTGTGCCCCTTCCGGAGCAGCCTCAGGAGGCGGTCGTCGATCGACTCCAGGGCGGTGGTCACGAACACGCAGCCGGTACGCTTCAGTACCGCCAGCGCTGCCCCATGACGTCGGAGGTGCTCGACCTTCACGGTCACGTCGTAGGTCAGATCGGGCCATTCCCGGTGCAACGCCTCCACCAGCGGGACGGCGTGCCCCGGTCCGTTGAGGAAGTCCGGATCCCCGAAGGTCACGTGGCGCGCCCCCCGCTCGTACTGCCGCCGGATGTCCTCCAGGACCACTTCCGCCGGCACGATCCGGAAGCGCCCCTCGTAGACCGGCACGATGGGGCAATGGCGGCAGGGATGGCGGCATCCGCGGGAAGCCTCGGTGTACCCCGCCAGCCGCTCCCCGCCTCCGGGCAGTAGCAGGCGCGCGTAGCGCTCGAGGGGCGGCAACCCCTCCCGGTCCGGCACCCGGAAGCGTAGGCGCGCCGTCGAGATCCGGGTCCGGCCCGGTGCGGCACCCGCCGCGAGATCCCGGGCGAGCGCGGCCAGGTCCTCCTCGACCTCCCCTCCCAGGATCGAGTCGGCTCCCTGCGCCAGCAGATGGTCGGCATGGAGGGGCGCGTAAAGCCCGTAGAAGCAGAGATGGGCCCGGGGGTTCCGCCGCTGTATCTCCGGGAGCGCCTCCAGGGCCAGCCGGGTGGCGGTGTGCATCGGCAGGTGCACGGCGATCAGGTCGGCGGCCTCCACCGCCTCCCGGTCCAGCGAGGACACCGACAGGTCGAGGAAGGAGACGGTCGCTCCCTGCTCCCGCAACCAGGCCGCCGGCTGCGCCAGGCCGAAGGACGGACGGCCCAGCTCGTAGGTGGCGATGAGTAGCACGTTCACGTTGACGGACCCTCCGCGGGGGGCTAACCTCGGACCGTGCCCCGCATTCTACTCCTGATGCCGTCGACGACCTATCACGCCTCCGACTTCATGGCCGCCGCCGGCCGGATGCAGGCCGAGGTGATCGTCGCCACGGATCGCGATCAGGCGGTCAGCACGCCGGAGCTCGGGAGGGTCCTGCCGCTTCCCTTCGACGACGTCGACGAGTCCATCCGGCGGGTGCGGGAGCTGGCTGCGGAGCGGCCCCTGACGGCTCTGGTTCCCACCGACGACGTCACGGCGGTCCTCGCGGCCGTCCTCTCGGAGGCCCTCGGGCTGCCGGCGAACCCACCCGAGGCGGCCCGCGCCACCCGGGGGAAGGACGTCCTGCGCCGCCGCACCCGGGACGCGGGCCTGCGAACGCCCCGGTTCCGGAGCTTCCCCCTCGGCACGGACCCGGCTTCCGCGGCCGGTGAGGTGGGGTACCCGTGCGTCCTGAAACCGACGTTCCTGGCGGCGAGCCGCGGGGTCATCCGTGCGGACGACCCGCCCGCCTTCGCGCGGGCGTTCCGCCGCATCCGGCGCCTGCTGTCCCGCCCCGAGCTGCGGCGGGAGGAAGCGTCCAGCACGATCCTCGTGGAGGACTTCGTCCCCGGCCCGGAGGTCGCGCTGGAGGGGCTGGTGCGGCGGAGCCGGCTGGAGACGCTGGCACTGTTCGACAAGCCCGACCCGCTGGACGGCCCCTTCTTCCAGGAGACGATCTACGTCACCCCCTCGCGGCTCCCCGACCCCGTGCAGGTGGCGCTGCGGGAGGAGGCGGAGGCCGCCGCGCGGGTGATCGGGCTGGTCGAGGGCCCGGTCCACGCGGAGCTGCGCCTGTCCCCGGCCGGCCCGGTGCTGATCGATCTCGGCGCCCGCATGATCGGCGGGCTCTGTCCGCGCACCCTGCGGTTCGGGACCGGCCTCAGCCTGGAGGAGGTCATCCTGCAGCACGCCCTCGATCGGGACGTGCCTCCCCCGCCCCGTGAGTGTGCCGCCGCCGGCGTGCTGATGATCCCGATCCCCGCCGCGGGGATACTGCGGGAAGTGCAGGGCGTGGAGGCCGCGCGGCACCTGCCCGGCGTCGTGGAGGTGGACGTCACGATCCCTCCGGGGAATCCCGTCGCCCCGCCGCCCGAGGGGGACCGTTACCTGGGCTTCGCGTTCGCCCGCGCGGAGACCGCGGCGAAGGTGGAGGCGATCCTGCGCCGCGCGCAGGACCTGCTGCGCCCCGTCGTGGAGGCCGACGGGGATCAGTCCTCCGCCGAGGTCGGGTCGGGATAGAGATACTCCCACCAGGCCGGCTCGTCCTTCAGCCACCGATCGAACCAGGCCAGGATCGACGCGGACCAGCGCACCCGCTGATCGTGCTTCAGGATGTGGTGGTTCTGCCCCGGGATCCGGACGTACTCCACCTCGCGCCCCAGGAGCTTGAGCGCCGTGTAGAGCTGCTCGCTCTCACCCGGGGGCACGTTCGTATCGGCCGTCCCGTGCAGCAGAAGCAGCGGGGTCCGGATGCGGTCCGCGTGGAAAAGGGGGCTGGACTCCACGTAGAGATCGGTGCGGTTCCAGGGGAAGCTGTCCGCGGTGGCCACCCCGCTGTAGGCGTAACCCCAGTAGCCCTCTCCCCAGTAGCTCCCGAGGAAGCTGATACCCGCGTGGGAGATGCCCGCCGCGAACCGGTCCGTCCGCGTCAGCAGGTACTCCGTCATGAAGCCGCCGTAGGAAGCACCGATGCAGCCCAGCCGTTCCGGGTCGACGAAGGGGTGCGCCTCGAGGAAGCGGTCCACGCCTTCCAGGATGTCCCCCCCCGCGACGTTCCCCCAGTCGTTGACGTGCAGGGCGGAGAACCCCTGGCCGAAGCCGGTGGCCCCGGAGGGCTGCAGGACATAGACCACGTATCCGTGCGCCGCCCACAGGTTCTTCGGATACCGGCCGCCGAAGTCCCGCGTCGTGGGGCTGGTCCCACCGTAGTAGTAGATGATCGCCGGCCAGCGGTGTGACGGATCGAACCCCGGCGGGTAGTAAACCCGGCCCTGGATCTCGACCCCACGCCGGCTGCGGAAGCTCCAGTCCTCCACCTCGCCGAGTTTCACATCCTCGAACGCGGCGGCGCCCGGGAAATCGAGCTCGCGCGGCGGGCCCCCGTCGAGCCCCAGAGCCATCACCCGAGGCGGCAGGACCGCGCCGGACCCCACGTAGACCGCCACCGGGGCGTCGCGGGCCAGGTCCAGGTCCTCGACCACGTCCACCCCGGTCTCGATGGCCTCGTAGCGACGGGTCGCCGGATCGAGGCGGTAGAGCCGCACCCGGGAACCTTCGGTCACCTCCACGTAGATCCGACCGTCCCCGTGGTGCCAGTCCGCGCGCTGGATGGCGGGGTCGAAGTCGCGGCTCAGCGGCTCCACGGCGCCGTCGTCGGGGTCGAGGAGGTAGAGCTGGCCGTCGTAGTCGTTGGCAACGGTCCCGTCGGGGACGGCCCGGCCGGCCCCGTCGAACGCGGAGGGTCCCGCCACGACCAGCAGGCGGTCCCCGTCGGGCGACCAGGTCGCGGAGCGCAGGAACCAGCCGGGATCGAGCTGCCGAACCTCGAGGCTCTCGCGGTCCAGCAGCCAGAGCTCGCTGCGGACGTAGGGCCGCCGGGAATAATCGTCGACGGAGCGCGTGAACAGGAGCTGCGTCCCGTCCGGGGAGATCGCCATCAGCGAGGTGTCGAGATCGCCGGCGGTCAGGCGCCGGCGGGCGCCGCCGTCCACCCGGACCTCGTGGAGATAGCTCCGGGTACGCCAGTTCGCCTGGCGGTCCTGCAGCCCGAACAGCCGCTGCGTGCCGGTCTTGTCCTCCTCGGGCTCCACCGACACCGAGTAGATCACCGCGGAGGCGTCGGGAACCCAGCGGTACGACCCGAGATGTTCCACCCCCTCGAGGAGCGCGAGGGTGCTGCCGGCGTCCAGGTCCGCCAGCCACAGCGTGGCCCGGCCATCGGACCGTGTCACGTACCCGAGACGGTGCCCCGCCGGCGCCCAGCTCACCCCGGAGAGCGAGCCCCCCCGGAAGGTCCTGACGAGACGGCCGTCCGCGGTGCGCCGCACCTCGAACCAGGACTCTGCATCGTCGGAGCCGGGGAGGATGCGCCGCAGCCCCACCGCCGCCAGGGATCCGTCGGCGGAGACCGCCACCGATCGCGGCTGGGGCACGTCCAGCACCTGCGCCAGCTCCAGCGGGTGCGACGGATCGGTGGACCAGGACGGGGCTGTCCCGGCATCGTCATCCTGCTCGAATCGTACGGCGACGGTCCACGGCAGGACCGACTCCGGATCCCGGAGCACCTTGACGAGCACCAGGTGCACCCCCGGTTCCAGCTCCAGGTCCGCCTTCGCGGCGCCGGCCTCGGGCGCCCCCGCGATATCCTCCCCGTCGGCGGACCCTTCGCCCCCTTCGGCCTCCGCCCCGGTGGCCGAGTCCTTGGTCGCCACCGTCTTGCCATCCACCTCGACGAGCAGCAGATGATGGCTGGTCACGGCGATCGACACCTCGGCGAATGCGGTCGTTCGCAGATAGCCCGCCAGCCAGGCAACCTGCCCTTCCGGACCGGCGAGATCGAGGGTCTCGCCGGCGCGCACGGTCCAGATCCCCGCGTCTCTCCCCGCGACCGCCATCGCGTCGCCCGCCGCCGGACGGAGCCCCGGCCGCCGGACGCGCTCCTCCCTCAAGAGATCCGCAAGATCCACCTTTCCCGGCGGTTGCCCGTGGAACGCGGGGAGCGGAGCGCTCACCGGCCCGAGCACCAGCCAGTCCCCGGGCACCACCGCCCCGTCTTCCGCGGCCGCGAGGGTCGCGGCCCCCATCGCCAGCACCCAGAACAGCACCCACCCGCGTCGCATCGTCACCTCCCTGGATTCACCGGGCCAGGATATCCCAGGCGAGCGGCGAGCGGGTGGGACGATCCGCGCAGGAGGGGGGACATCCGTGCGGGCGGTTGGCCCTGCCGGGACCGGGGAGCGCCGGGCCGGGTCTACTTGGAGGGCTGGTAGTAGGGGTTGCTGCCGCCGGCGTGATCCGTCTGATCGATGACGCGCGCGATCTCCGGGAGCTCTTCCTTGATGATGACCTCGATCCCCTGCTTCAGGGTGACGTCCACCATGCCGCAGCCCTGGCAGCCGCCGCCGAGCCGCAGGAATACCGTGTCCCCCTGGACGTCCAGGAGCTCCACCCAGCCGCCGTGGCTCGCCACCCCCGGGTTGATCCGCTCATCCAGGAGCTGCT
>JASFRI010000158.1:0-9294 GCA_050115015.1 Acidobacteriota bacterium | reverse complement strand
CGCGCCAGGACATCCTGGAATGCTACCGGGTCGATCCGGATCGCGTACACGTGATCCATCCGGCGGTGGATCCCGACTGGATCGAGGGCCCCCACGCCGCCGGCGCGGCCCGCCGGCTCGGCATCCGAGGTGCCTTCGCGCTGCACGTGGGGTCGATCCACACCCGCCGTAACATCCCCCGGCTCCTCCAGGCGATCTCCCTGGTGCGCGGCCGCGGCGCGGAGCTGTCCCTCGTCCTGGTCGGACGGGTCGAGTACCCGTACCCGGACGTGAAGGAGATGATCGCCCGGGCGGGCCTCGAGGGTGTCGCCGTCCACGCGGGCTACCTGCCGGAGAGCGATCTCCTGGGTCTCTACCGCGAGGCGCGGGTCGTGGCCTACCCCTCCCTCTACGAGGGGTTCGGGTTCCCGGCCCTCGAGGCGATGGCCCTCGGCACGCCGGTGGTCGCGGCGAACACCTCCTGCTTTCCCGAGGTGCTCGGCGACGCCGCCCTCCTGGTGGATCCGGAGAACGTGGAGGCGCTGGCGGAGGGGATCCGCCGGGCGGCGGAGGACGGGGAGGCGCGCCGCGACCTGATCCGGCTCGGGGCGGAGCGCGCGGCGTCGTACTCCTGGGAGCGGACCGCACGGCGCACCCTGGAGGTCTACGGGGCCGTCATGGGCCATCGTGGCTGACCGCGCGGGGAGGGAGGCCGCCCGGGACCCGTCCCGGGTGAGCGTGGTGATCGTGACCTGGAACAGCTCGCGATGGATCGGCGAGTGCCTCGCCTCCCTGCGGGAACAGCTCCTGCGGCCGGAGGAGGTGATCGTCGTGGACAACGGCTCCCGGGACGGGACCGTGTCCATAGCCCGCGGAGGGGGGGCGGAGGTCCGGGAGACGGGAGGCAACCTGGGGTTCTGCCGGGCCAGCAACCTGGGCTACGCGGCGGCCCGGGGCGGCAGCGTCCTGTTCCTCAACCCCGACGTGGTGCTGGAGCCGGACTACCTGCGGCGGGCCGTCCCCGCCTTCGCCGAGGGGGACCGGGTGGGGTTCGTGGCGGGCAAGCTGCTCCGGTTCGACCGGCGCACCATCGACTCCGCCGGGCAGCGGCTGGGACGCAGCCGGCGGACCGTCGATCGGGGCTACGGGAAGGCGGACCGGGGGCAGCTCGACGAGCCGGTCGAGGTCTTCTCGGTCTGCGGCGCCGCCGCGCTCTACCGGCGCCGCACCCTGGAGGACGTCGCCCCGGACGGGGAGGTGTTCGACGAGGACTTCTTCGCCTTCCACGAGGACCTCGACCTGGGCTGGCGCGCGCGAAACCGCGGCTGGGTGGGGCGCTACGTCCCGGACGCGCGGGGCTACCACTTCCGCGGCGCCACCGACGCCGCGATCGCGGGGGGCCGCCGTCGCCGCCGGCGCCTCCGGACGCTGCCGGACGAGCTGGCCTACCACGCGGTGAAGAACCGCTATCTCGCGATGCTCAAGAACGACCGTCCCGGCGCGTTCCTGCGCGACCTGCCCTTCATCCTGGGTCGCGAGGCGCAGATCTGGGCGTACCTGGCCGTCTGCCGCCCGGGGGTGGCCTGGCGTGTGCTGCGGGACACCGGCACCCGGCGGCGCGCCCGCGCCCGGCGGCGGTCGGCGCGGCCCGGGGAGGCGGCGGCGTGACCCTGCTGCTGCTCGCGCTCGGCCTGGGCTTCGGGCTCGCCTCGTGGGCCACCCCCGTGGCGCGGTCCGCCGCGCTCCGGTTCGGGATTGTCGATCGTCCCGACGGGAGGCTGAAGCGCCAGGAGGAGCCGGTTCCCTATCTGGGCGGCCTGGCGGTCTACCTGTCGTTCCTGGTCTCGGTGGCCCTGCTCTACGAGTTCGATCAGCGGGTGCTCGGGCTGTTGCTCGCCGGGACCCTGGTCCTCCTCGTGGGACTGATCGACGATCTCGGCCGCCTGTCCCCCGGCGTCAAGCTCGCAGGACAGGGTGTGGCCTGCTGGGTCCTGGTGAAGAGCGACGTGATGATCCACATCGTGTGGCTGCCGCCGTGGGCGCAGGCCGCGGTCACGATCCTCTGGATCCTCACGGTCACCAACGCCATGAACCTCCTGGACATCATGGATGGCCTGGCGCCGGGGGTGGCCGCGGTGGCGTGCCTCTCCCTGGTGGCGGTGACCCATGTGGGGGAGCCCGGGGCCATCGCCGTCATGGCCGCCGCCCTGGCGGGCAGCCTCCTGGGGTTCCTGCGCCACAACGCGGCTCCCGCCCGCATCTACCTCGGCGACTCCGGCAGCCTGTTCCTGGGTCTGATGCTGGGCGCGATGACGATGACCGCCCAGTACACCACGCGGAACCGGCTGGGCTTCCTGTCCCCGCTGCTGATCGTGGGCCTGCCGCTCTTCGACACGCTCTTCGTGTCGGTGATCCGGCTCGGCCGGGGAGCGTCACCCTTTCGTGGAAGCCCCGACCATTTCCCCCTGCGGCTGCGGCGGATGGGGATGACGGTGCGAGGCGTCACGCTCTCCTGCTACGCCGCGGGCGCCGTCCTGGGAGCCCTCGCCCTCTGGAACACGCGCCTCGCCGCGACGTCCCGGTCGTCCCTCCTGCTGGCGTGCGTCGCGGCGGCCGGCCTGGCCTTCGCGGCGGTGCTCGTCGCGCAGGAGGCCCGCAACCGGCGAGCGTCTGGCCCACGGCGGAGAAAGGGGATAAGATCACGGCGCCAGGACCCACCGGCGCCGGTCGCCGCGGTGGGCGACGAGAGGGGAGGACGCGCCGGATGATCGTGATCCTGGGTGGAGGTCTGGCGGGTCTCAGCGCCGGGTATCACCTCGGGGGCCGGGAGCACCTGATCCTGGAGCGGGAGCCGCGCCCCGGAGGCCTGTGCCGGTCCTGGGAGGTCGACGGCTTCACCTTCGACATGACCGGCCATCTTCTCCATCTGCGCGACGACCGCATCCGTGCGCTGGTGGACTCGATCCTCCCCGAGGAGACGTGGCACTTCATCGATCGCAGCTCGTGGATCTACTCCCACGGCACGTTCACACCGTACCCGTTCCAGGCGAACACCCACGGCCTGCCGCCGGAGGTGATCCGCGACTGCCTGGTGGGCTTCGTGAAGGCCCTCCTGGAGGACGACGCGGACCCCGATCTCTCCTCCCTCAGCTTCCGGCAGTGGATCCGCCGGACCTTCGGCGACGGGATCGCGCGGCATTTCATGGAGCCGTTCAACGAGAAGCTGTGGCGCCGGGACCTGTCGGAGATGAGCTGCGAGTGGGTCTCCTGGTCGATCCCCCGGCCGAAGCTGGAGGACGTGGTGAACGGCGCCCTGGGCCTCGGGGCGAGGCCGATGGGGTACAACAAGACCTTCCGGTATCCGCGCCACGGCGGGATCGAGACGCTTCCCCGGGCGCTGGCGGAGCGCGCGGGTCCACTGCGAACCGGTACGGAGGTGGTGCGGATCGACGCGACGCGACGCTTCGTGGAGCTTGCCGACGGCGGCCGCATCGAGTACGAGAGCCTGATCAGCACGATGCCCCTGGACCGGCTCCTGGAGATCGCCGACGGGCTCCCCGAGGCGGTGCGCACGTCCTCCAAGATGCTGCGCTCGGTGTCGGTGATCAACCTGAACCTGGGGGTGGAACGGGAGCGGATCTCCGACCGCCACTGGGTGTACTTCCCGGAGAAGGACTTCGCCTTCTACCGGGTTGGCTTTCCCGCCAACTTCGCTCCGTCGTCGGTCCCCGAGGGTTGCTCCTCGGTCTACCTGGAGATCTCAGCCACCCGCGGTGGACTGATCGAGGAGCGGGAGATCCATGATGCCTGCGTGTCCGGGCTCCGCAGGGCGGGCATCCTCCGGGAGGACGATCGGATCGTCGCGCGCAAGATGTTCGTCATCAACCCGGCGTACGTGATCTACGACCGCGACCGGCGGGTCGCGCTTCCCGCCATCTTCGAGATCCTGGAGCAGCACGGGATCTTCTCCCTGGGGCGGTTCGGCGGCTGGGAGTACTCCTCCATGGAGGATGCCATGCGCCAGGGAATGGAGATCGCCGGGCGGCTGCAGGGGGAGTGAGCCTGGCCATGCCGTCCCGAAAGCTGCGCGTGGCCCACGTGATCACCCGCCTGGAGCTGGGAGGTGCACAGCGGAACACGCTCCACACCGTCCAGCATCTCGACCGCACACGGTTCGAGCCGCTGCTGGTCACCGGGGAGGGCGGCATCCTGGACGCGGAGGCCCGCCGGAGCGACGTCCCGGTCCGCTTCCTCTCCACCCTGGTGCGCCCGATCGCTCCGGCGCGGGATGCGGCGGCACTCCTCCGGCTGGCGGCGCTGTTCCGCTCGATCCGTCCGGACATCGTGCACACCCACTCCTCGAAGGCCGGGATCCTCGGCCGGGCGGCGGCCTACCTCGGCCGGGTGCCGGTGATCGTGCACACCGTCCATGGCTTCGGGTTCCACCCGCGCCAGGGGCGGCTCAGGCGGCGGATCTTCGTCGCGGCGGAGCGCCTGGTCTCGCCGCTGACGACCCATTTCATCGTGGTTTCTGAGGCCAACCGCGAGGAGGGCGTGCGCCGCGGGCTCTTCTCCGGCTCCCGGGTCACCCTCATCCGAAGCGGGGTGGACCTGGCCCGCTTCCGGGAGGCGACGCCCCACCGGGGGCCGCTCCGCGCCGCCGGCGTGCCCGACGGCGCGCCACTGGTCGGCATGGTCGGTTGCCTGAAGCCCCAGAAGGCGCCGGGGGATTTCGTCGCGGTCGCGGCCCGGGTGGCGGCCCGGAATCCCGCGGCCCACTTCGCCCTCGTCGGCGACGGCGAGCTGCGGCCCGTGGTGGAGGCGGCCATACGGACCGCGGGGCTGGAAGGTCGGTTTCACCTCCTGGGCTGGCGCGATGACGTCGACGGGCTGCTCAAGTGCTTCGACGTGGTGGCCCATACGTCCCACTGGGAGGGGCTCCCCCGGGTCTTCCTGGAGGCGCTGGCCGCCGGCCGGCCCGTGGTGGCCACCGGCGTCGACGGGGCACCGGACGTCATCCAGGAGGGGGTGAACGGCCACCTCGTCGAGGTCGGCGATCTCGACGGGATGGCGGACCGGATCGCGGGGCTGCTGGCGGATCCGGCAGCCCGGGAGCGCCTCGGCGCCGCCGGGCTGCCGGCACCCGAGGAGTTCGAGATCCGGGGGATGGTGGCGGCCCAGGAGCGGCTCTACCGGCGGCTGTGGTCGCAGGTGACCGGGGACGGTTCCCTGGGGGAGGAGGACCTTGCCCGCTCTCGAGCTTGAGGGAGTGAGCAAGTCGTTCCGCTCCCAGTGGACGTTCCGGCGCACGCCGGTGGTGCGGGACCTCAGCCTGCGGGTGGAGCCTGGGGAGATCTTCGGGTTCCTCGGCCCGAACGGTGCCGGCAAGACCACCACGATCAAGATGATGATGGGGCTCATCCACGTGGACGCCGGGGAGATCCGCATCCTGGGCGGCTCCCACCGCAGCCCGACGGTGCGGCGCCGCCTGGGGTTCCTCCCGGAGAACCCGTACTTCTACGATTACCTGACGGGGCGCGAGCTGCTGGCCTTCTACGCGCGCTTCTTCCGGATGTCGCCGCGGGACCGGCGCCGGAAGGTCGACGAGCTGCTGGAGCGAACGGGCGTCGCGGAGGCCGCCGATCGCCCGCTGCGGAAGTACTCGAAGGGGATGCTGCAGCGCCTCGGGCTCGCCCAGGCGCTGCTCGGCGACCCGGAGCTGGTCGTCCTGGACGAGCCGATGTCGGGGCTGGATCCGGTGGGGCGCCACGAGGTCCGGGACATCATCCTGGATCTCCGGCGCCAGGGGTGCACGGTCTTCTTCAGCAGCCACATCCTGCAGGATGCCGAGATGCTCTGTGATCGCGTGGGGATCCTGGTGCGCGGGCGTCTGCGGAGCCACGGGAAGCTGAGCGAGCTCATCGGGAGCCGGGTGCGGGCCTGGGAGGTGACGGTGGCGGACGGCGGCGACGCGCTGCCGGGGACCGTGCTGTCCAGCCGGCAGGGGGCGGTCCTGCGCCGCGTCGAGTCCGAGGAGGAGCTCCGGACGCTGCTCGACGCCGTGGCGCGGAGCGGCGCACGGCTGATCTCGCTGATCCCGCAGCGGGAGGGGCTGGAGGACGTGTTCCTCCGGGACGTCGATCCCGAAGAGGCGGCCGCGGAAGCCGGGAGGGGGCGCTGACGGTGCAGGTGCTGGCCATCGCCGTGAACACCTTCCGCGAGGCCGTGCGGGATCGCGTGCTCTACCTGATCCTGGCCTTCGCCGTCGCCCTCATCCTCGCCTCGATCCTGCTGAGCCTGATCACCGTGGGAAGCGAGGAGAAGATCATCCAGGACTTCGGCCTCTCGATGATCTCCCTGTTCGGGACGGCGGCGGCGCTGTTCATCGGGATCGGTCTGGTGTTCAAGGAGATCGACAAGCGGACGGTGTACACCCTGCTGTCCAAGCCGATCCGGCGCGGCCAGTTCCTGCTCGGCAAGTACCTCGGCCTGGCCCTCACGCTGGCCGTGAACCTGCTGGTGATGTCGGCGGCCTTCTTCCTGCTCCTCCTCGCCCGGGACATTCCCCCTGGACACCTGTGGGCCGCGATCTTCCTGACCTATGTCGAGCTGCTTCTGGTCACCGCCATCGCGGTCTTCTTCTCCTCGTTCTCGACGCCCATCCTCAGCGCACTGTTCGCCGGGACGCTCTACGTCGTGGGGCATCTCACCTGGAGCTTCAAGCTCTTCGAGGGGCTGCTCACCGGCGCCGTGGCGCGCGGGGTGCTCCGGGGCCTCTACCTCGTCCTCCCGAACCTCGAGCGGTTCAACGTCCGCGGCGAGCTGGTGCACGGCGCGGAGATCTCCGGCCTCCAGGTGGGCCTTGCCACGGTCTACGGTCTGGCGTACACGGCCGTGGTGCTCATCGCCGCGATGGCGATCTTCGAGCGGAGGGACTTCATCTGACCCTCC
This sequence comes from Acidobacteriota bacterium, assembly GCA_050115015.1. Classification (GTDB taxonomy): domain Bacteria; phylum Acidobacteriota; class Polarisedimenticolia; order CBDVAL01; family CBDVAL01; genus JASFRI01. The sequence goes on along the minus strand of JASFRI010000158.1, from coordinate 2,364 downwards.
CGGTGCGCAAGCTCTCGATGGCGGGGCTCCTCGCGGTCCTCTTCGTCACGGGGTACGGCGCGAACCAGCGCCTGGAGGGCCTCGAGACCGGGGAGCCGGATCGCGATCATCTGCTCTACCTGCCCAGCGGCCGGCTGCTGCGGGTGCTGAGCCTGGGCCAGGACGACACGCTGGCCGATCTGATCTACCTCTGGTCGATCCAGTACTACGGCTACTACCAGGGGGGCGTGCGCTACGACTACCTCATGCAGATCTACGACCGGGTGATCACGGAGCTGGATCCCCGGTTCCAGGACGCGTATCTCCTGGGGGCCATGATCCTCTCGATGGAGGCCCAGCGCCACGACGAGGCCCTGCAGCTCCTCGACAAGGGGATCCGCGAGAACCCGGGGGACTGGCTGCTGCCCTTCGAGGCGGGGTTCATCGCCTACAGCTCGCTCCGGGACTACCGCCGGGCCGCGGCCTACTTCCGGGTGGCGATGGAGCGGCCCGGCGTGAGTCCCGTGGTGCGGCGGTTCTACGCGGAGATGTTCAACCGCATGGGGGACCCCCGGACGTCGCTGCAGCACTGGAACGAGATCCTGGACACGGCCGGTTCGGACTACGTGCGGCGGATCGCGTCGCGGCACGTCAGGGACCTCACCACGAAGGTCCGGAGGGCGGACCTCCAGGCCGCGGTCGATGCGTTCCGGGATGCCCGGGGGCACCCCCCCGCCCGCCTGCAGGATCTGGTGGACGCCGACCTGCTGCCGCAGATCCCGCTGGACGCCGAGGGACGCCCCTTCCGGTACGATCCCGCCGCCGGCGCCGTCCAGCCGCCGGAGGGGGCCTCGGGGTTCGTCCCGTGAGCCTCCTGGAGCCGCTCCTGCTTCCCGCGGCGATCGGCCTCGGCCTTCTGGTCGGGTCGTTCCTGAACGTCTGCATCCACCGGCTCCCGCTGGGCATGTCGGTCGTGCACCCGCGCTCCTCCTGCCCCCGCTGCCGCCGCTCCGTCGCCTGGTACGACAACGTGCCGCTCCTGTCCTACCTCTGGCTCGGGGGACGCTGCCGGCACTGCTCGACGCCCATCTCGCCGGTCTACCCGGGGATCGAGGCGGCCAACGGTGCCCTCTACGGCGGTCTGGTGCTGGTGTACGGTCCCGAGCCGTCGGCCGCGCTGCTGGCCGCGTTCGGCTCCGCGGTCCTGGCGCTGATCGTCATCGACCTCCGGCACCGGATCCTCCCCGACGCGATCACGCTGCCGATGGTCACGGCGGGGCTCGCCTTCAGCTTCGTCAGCCCTCTGGTGACGACCCCGGAGGCGATCGTCGGCGCGGCGGCCGGATACGGCATCCCGTGGGGGATCGGGGCGGTCTACCGCCGCCTGCGGGGGCGAGAGGGGATGGGGCGCGGCGACCTCAAGATGCTGGCGATGGTCGGCGCGTTCACCGGCTGGCAGGGTGTGCTGTTCACCCTCGGGGCCGGGTCGATCCTCGGGGCCTGCGTCGGCATCCCCTGGGCGCTCGCCCGGCGGGAGGGGCTGGGGGCGGCGCTGCCCTTCGGCACGTTCCTCGGCATGGCGGCGCTCGCGGACCTCCTCGGCCTCCGCCAGGTCGTCCTCCCGCTCCTCGGGATCGCGGCCTGATGGGTCGCTGGACCCTGGCGGGCTACGCGAACCAGATCCGGCTGTTCCTGTTCCTCCTGGTGCTGTTCCTGGTCATGCAGGCCGCCCTGAACTTCTCCCTGCTGTTCTCGGCCCGGGACGCGCTCTCCGGCTTCGAGCGCGATCGCGCCTCGGAGGTGGCCCGCGTCCTGGCCGCGGCGCTTCCACGCCGGCCGGACGGTGACTGGGAGATCCAGCCGGCGCCGGGGGTCCTCTCGGCCCTCGAGCGCCGCCGGACACTGGCGGGGGTCGCGCTGCTGCGGCCGGACGGGAGCATCGCCGCGTCCAGCCAGGGGCCGCCATCCGACGAGGTCGACCGCGACGTCCTGGCCCTGGAGCCGTCGGAGCGCCGGGGATTCGCCTCCGGGCGGGAGCAGGCCCGCCTGGAGATCCCCTGGACGGGGGCGTCACGTCTGGTCCTCCTGCGGCCGCTCCTGCGGCCCGACGGCAGCCTGGCGGGGATCCTGAAGGTGGTCAGCCGCCCCGGAGCGCTCAGCGCCCTGGACCGGCAGGTCCGCGCCTTCGCGGTGGTCCAGTCCGCCGGGGTGATCGCCGTGCTGGGGCTGACGTTCGCCTTCATCCGCTGGATGCTCCGGCCCTACCGGATGCTGGTGCGGACGGCGGCCGGCGCGCTCCCCGAGCGTCCCTCCGAGGAGGATGCCATCCAGGAGCCCGGCGAGCTGGTCTCGGCGTTCCAGGCGGTGGTGGACAAGCTCCAGGCC
>JASFRI010000157.1:0-9300 GCA_050115015.1 Acidobacteriota bacterium | reverse complement strand
CCGCCTACGGAGCCTCGAGGGCACTCCAGGAGCTCGGACCGTGGAGGAGCGCTTCGCGTGGATCTCCTCCGCAACCTCCACGTCGCTCTCCTCCCGGACGGTCTTCGCCACCGGGTCGTGCCGTCCCGGGACCTTGATCACCAGGTGGTCGACGCCCGGCGGGTCCACCGTCCGGCGAGGGTCGCGAGGTCCGGGGCGGATCGTCGACCGTACGGTGTCGTGACGCGGTGGGGTCCCGGCCGGTTCGGCGGCGTGGGTTGACCGCCCGGCCCGTCCCCGGTACCTTTCGAGAAACCCGACGGAGGTCCGCGATGAGAGCCCTCACACTTGCAGGACTGCTGCTCCTTCCGGTCGGCACCCTGGGCGCCTCGCTCCCGACCCCGGAGCATCTCTGCGGCCGGTTCGATCACCTGGACCTGAACTGCGACGGCCTGGATTTGCTGCACTGCGACAGCTATGACCTGGACGGCGCCACATACGGGGACTGCATGGCGGACGGGGTGCCCGACGACTTCTGGACCTATCACGACGGGGACTTCGATGGCATCACGAACTGCGACGACCCGGATGACGTCTGCCTGGAGCAGCCCGACGGATTTCCCGATGGCTGGCTCGACAATCCCCTGTGCGATCTCTACCAGGCGGATCGCTGGCAGAGTCAGAGCATCCTCTTCCCGTACCCGGAGGACCCGTCCACGTTCTATCCCGGGCCGTCGAGCTATATCGACGTCCTGCGCGGAGACCTCGCGGAGCTCGGATTCCGGCTGTCGATGGAGGTCGGGGGCGAGGCCGTGCCGGGCGTCTACCTGGGTCAGACCGTCTGCCTGGCGGCGGGGGTCCCGGACGACCTCATCACCGATCCCGCGGTGCCGCCTCCGGGGGAGGGGTTCTTCTACGTGTCCCGCTTCCCGTACGGGAACGTGGTGTCCCCGGGCCGGCCGGCCCCCTACGGCTATGCCTCCTGCCTGGAGCGGGAGCCCGCCGCGATGTGGGACTGCGCGCCGTAATGGCGAGCCCTCCGATCGACAGCAGACCGGGATTGGGGGGCGGTTCCTGGTGAGCCGGAGCCGTGCCCTGATCGCCTCCGACTCACCCTGGGAAAGGAACCGAAGGAACCTGCGCGGTGGTTCGTGGTCCAATGCAACGGGACGCTGGAGCCGATCCGACCCTTGCGGACGGGTGGGATTTCCCGCTGGCGGAGGCAGGCTCAGGAGCGATCGATGCCCATCATGCCAGGCGGCGCCCTCATGCTCACGATCGCCGTTCTCGCGTGGACGGTCGCAGGTCGTCCGGTCGATGGCAAGACGCCGGCGTCCGGGGACACGGGTCCGGAGACCCGCACGTCGGTCTGCACGGCACCCGTGCGCGACGCCTCCGGGCTTTCCCCGCGGCTCCGGTGCCAGTTGCGCCTCCTGCGGAAACGTTGCAACCGGGTCGATCAGTGCCTGATCGATTGCTTCCTGGCCGCCGGCGACGAGGGCATCTCCGGTGGCTGTTATCGGGTCTGTCAGGAACGGCTCCGGGGCATGCCCTGGACCTCACCGGAAGGCTCCGCTGACTGCGTGACACCCCCGTCCGCGCCGCTACCGACAGGACCTCCGTCGGGAGCCCGAACGCCAGCCGCAGGGCCGCCACAGCCGCGAATCGGTCGGGAGACCATCGAACATTGGGAGGAGCTCCTTCGCAGCCCGGAGGCGCCGGTTCGCCGGAGGACGATCCGATCCCTCGTGGACTCGCGGGACTTCGTCAAGCCGCCGGCGCACCTCCTGTTGCCGGCGCTCTCCGATGCGTTGCACGACCCGGATCGGGAGGTCCGGGTGAGCGCCACCGAGGCTCTGCGGCAGGTCGGCGTCCATTCCGGGGACGCATTCCCACCCCTGATGGAGGCTCTGCGTCATCCGGACCCGGCAGTGCGCATCGGAGCGATGGAGGCCCTTTGCGACGCTCTCCTGGGTTCGGTGGTGAGAATCACCATGCAGTCGATCCGCACCCGTCCCCGGGTCCCGCCCGCCGAGGCGTCGGCGAGGATCCTCGAGCTGGTCTCCGATCCCTCGGCGGAGGTCCGGGCGGCGACGATCGACAGGCTGGTGTCGCTGGGCACGCGCGAGTTGGTCCGGAGCGAGAGCGTCTGTCCCCCGATCGTGGAGGCGCTCGACGACGCGGCTGCTTCCGTCCGCAGCGCTGCGGTCACCGCCGTGGGGTACTTCTGTCCCGGACAGCGGAACAAGCTCGAGGACCTGGTCGACGACGGAGATGAGCGAGTACGCCAGCGTGCGATTCTCGAAGTCGCGGGGTTCCGGGCAGAGCCCGGATCGACGATCCACCGTCTTGCCGCGCTACTGCAGAGTCCGGAGGCGACCATCCGCAGCCAGGCGGTTGTGGCGATCCGGTGGCAGCGTCGATTGCTGTCCGCAGAGCGATCTCCGGAAACCGCGGCGGCGGATCAGGCCGTGGCCCTGGCGGCTCTGAGTAGAGCGCTGAGGGACGATGAACTCGAGGTGCGCGTCGAGGCCGCCCGCGCCCTGGGGGACCTCGGCGGCGTCGCATCCGCCGCGGCGCCCGACCTCGCTGCGATGGCGACCGGCGCCGCGGACTCGTCGGAGCGAAGGAGCGCAGCGCAAGCTCTTGCGCGGATCGGCACCGATCCCGACGGGACCGCGGCGGTGATCCTCGTTCACGCTCTGTTCACGGACAGCAAGTGCGCCCGGTGGGCCGCCCGGGCCCTGATGCACCTGGGAGATGCCGCGCAGGCGGCGCTCGTCCCGGGCCTGAAGGACCTCCTCCGATCGGGGACGTACCTCACAGGATTGCGCGAGGCGCTGAAGGAACTCGGTCCGGAGGCCCAGGGGGAGATCGCACGGGTCCTCGGCGAGGCCGTGGGCTCATCGGAGGATCCTGCGGAGCAACTCCGCTATGCGAGGTACCTGGAGGCGATCGGGCCTGACGCGGGAACCGCGGTTCCCATGTTGACATCCGTGCTGGCGGAGTCCTCGGAGGAGGACGTGCGGGCGGCCGCAGCGGCAGCGCTCGGGAGCATCGGCTCGTCCACCGCCGCGGATGCTCTGCGGAGGGCGCTGGACGATCCCATGGAGAGCGTTCGCCGGCGCGCCGCGGCGTCCCTCGGGAAGCTCAGATGGGGGGAGAACGACGACGTGACGGTCGCCGAGCTCGTGAGCCTGCTGGAGAGCGCATCGGCCTCCGCCCGTCGGGCGGGGGCCTCAGGGCTCGCCGCGAAAGGCGCCGATGCGGCCGGCGCGCTGCCTGGATTGATCGAGGCCCTGGACGATGACGACTTCGGGGTGGCTCTTGCGGTCCGGCGATCGCTGAGGAACCTCGGATCGGAGGCCTTGCCGGCCGTCCCCGCGCTCATCGCCTCTTCGCGCGACGAGAGCTTCCCGCCTCTCGTCCCGGAGACCCGGCGAACCGTCGTGGAGATCGCGCAGACCGCGCACCTGGTCCCGGCATCGCTGACGGAGGCCCTCTCCGACGAGTCCGACACGATCCGCTGGTTCGCGGCATCGACCTTGCGGGAGATCCCGCTCCCGGCGGCGGGTCCACCGCTGGCGCGTTCGCTCGACGACCCCGACGATGCCGTGCGGTTCCAATCGGCGCTCGCGGTCGTGGAGAAGAGGCTGCCGTCCACCGGGCCTGCATCGCGAATTCTCGTGGAGGCGCTCCGGGACCTCGAACCCGAGCGATACGCCGGTCCGGAATGGGGAGCATCGCGAGAATCGGCGGTGGACGCCGCGCTGAACGGGCTCTGGAAGGTCCCTGCTGACGACCCGACGTCCATCGCGCTGCACATCGAGGTGCTGCACCATACGGATCCGAAGATCCGGCTGCATGCCATCCACTTCCTCGGTCGGGCCGGGCCCGCGGCCGCGAAGGCGCGAGCGCTGCTGGAGGAGATCCTGCTCGATCGCGACGAGGAGCTGAGGTCGGCAGCGGCCGCCGCGCTCGCGAAGATCACCCCCGTGACCTCCGGCGCGGGAGTCCCCAGATTCTAGCCACCGCCTCTGCGCCGGGCGGTGAGGATTCGTAAGGCATCGGAAGGGTGCTGGTACCGGAGGCCGGACTCGAACCGGCATGCCCCAGGGGGCGGGGGATTTTGAGTCCCCTGCGTCTACCAATTCCGCCACTCCGGCACACGTTGACAATACGCTACTTGCGGGATTGCGTCACCCCGCGCCGCCCGGGCTCGTGTCCACGACGTGACCACGCGCGCGACAATCTCGAAAAGCTGCGCGTCCTCCCCGAGGCGCGCTAGGGGTTGCCGGCGTCGCGGTACTCGCTGGCGAACTCCGTGATCAGCTCCTGGACCTTCTCCCGGAGCTTGTCGGAGGCCAGCTCGGGAGGGGTCAGGCTGAGCTTGCTCGTGCCCCAGACCTCCGCGAGCACGTACTCCTTGCTGTCCTCGTCCAGGAGGAGCCGCTTGAGCCCGATCTCCGTGACGAAGGCGTAGCCGGTCTGGACGCCCGTCTGGCTCGTGGTGGGCACGGAGATGACGGTGATGCTCAGATCCGGCGTCGGGAAGCACTTCTTGTCGATCGGCAACCCCGGGATCTTCGAGCGCAGCTCGCTCTTCAAGAACGCGAGCCCCTGGTTCTCCGACAGCGGATGCTCGCCCTGCAGCGTGAACGTCGCGTCGATGCACTTCAGGTTCTCCAGACCCGTGGCGCCCGCGGCCATCCCCAGGGACAGCACGACCACACCGGCGCCGCCGATCATCCAGCGGATTCCCTTCCCTCTCATCTCACCCTCCGCCCTCGCATTGCACGGCCGGGGAGGCCGTCCGCGGCGCGTTCCCGACCGCAGTCCACATCATCGCCACCTCGAGCGCTTCCTTGCAACCCCCACCCCGGAGCGCCCCGTGTCGGGACGGTGCACCCTCCGGCCCCATCCCGGCAGGCGCCCCGCGGGCAGGCCCGAAAGGCGCGGTGCCACTCCATGGCGGCCCGGCGCGGCCGGCACGTCGCGCGTCCCCGGAGGCCGCGCTCCATCCCATCCCCTCAGAAGAAGATCGCCCAGGTCAGCTTGACGATCCCCTGCCGGAAGTTGGAGATCGGTTCGCCGGGGAGGCGATCGGTGTTGCGCGACTCGTTATAGACGATGAACAGGTCCGAGCCGGGGTGGTGGCGCCAGCGGAAGCGGAAGTTCAGATCGATGTCGTCGGTGACGTCGTTCCACTGCAGCAGGACGGTGCCGAAGAGGGTCGACGTGAAGGCGTACTCGATCTCGTTGATCCAGAGGTTCGTGTCGAAGTCGCCGTAGGGGAGGCGGACACGGTTCTGGCGGTAGCGGCTGGAGAGGGTGATGTAGCGGTTGAAGCGGGCCGTGAACTCCAGGCCGAGGCTCGTCAGGGTGCCGCCGTAGAAGGCGCCGTGGCTGACGGAGGCGCTGCCGGAGTAGCGCCGGCCGTCGAAGCTGCTGACGCCGATCTCCGCGGTGTCGTTGTCGTAATCACCGGCGGGGACGGTCACGCCGGGGTAGATCTCGAAGGGCTCGTACAGCCGCTCGAACGCCTGCCGGTAGAAGGCGGTGGCCCGGTCGCCGCTCTCGAAGTTCGTGACGTGGAAGAAGAACCAGTCGCGGTCCTGGACCCTTCCGTCCCGGTCCGGGTCGTCGACCCGCGCCTCCAGGTAGCTGGTCGCGAGCTGGAACTCGAACTGGCGGACCTTCTCGAGCTTCGCGGGGCGGGGCCGGTAGGCGATCCCGCCCTCGGCGAGCTGGACGCCGGGACGCCGCACGAACCCGACCCCCGGGGCGAAGCCCTCGTCGACGACCTGCACCCGTCCCTCCCAGCGCCACAGGTCCCCCTGCTTGTTGTACGCGGCCTCGCCGGCCCACTGCGTCGTGTCCTCGCTGGTGTTCGAGGCCATGGCGAAGCCCTTGACGATGTGATCCTCGTGGAAGACCAGCAGGCCGTCGGCCCCTCCCAGGGAGCTGGTCAGGCCGCCGGAGGCCCGGCGGTCGGTGACGATCGCGCCGACGCTGGATCGCTTGCCCACGTCCCGCCGCACCCGACCGACGAAGAAGTTCGTGCGGGGCTCGTCGGGCGTCTCGTCGGCGACGACGTCCAGCACGCCGACGGACCACGGGCCCTTGCGGCCGGTGAGGCGGCCGCCGCCGAGGAGGGGGACCGGCACGCCGTCCTCGTCGAGGCCAATCCGCCGGGAGAAGAACGCCTGGACCTCCTCCTCCCGGCCCAGGCTGAACAGCCCGGCGTTCTCCAGGAAGAACTCCCGGCGCTCGGGGAAGAAGAGGGGAAAGCGCGTAAGGTTGATCTGGACCTCGTCGGCCTCGGCCTGGGCGAAGTCGGGGTTCACGGTGAAGTCGGCGGTGAAGCTCGGGGTGACCGCCCACTTCAGGTCGACGCCGAGCTCGCCGACGGTGTCCGTGTCGGGGTCCATTCCGGGCGGCGCCACCCCGGTGGCGGAGACCAGCCCGTACGGTTTGAGCTGCACCCGCCGCCCTAGCCGGATGCCCTCGAACACGTAGGGCCGCCCCAGGGAGAAGGTCTGGGTGCCGCGGGGGTAGTTCCGGGGGATGTAGGGGGCATAGTCCTCCTCGTTGAGGTGCTTGATGTCCCGGAAGAAGTTGATCCGCATGACGTTCACATCGGATTCGGGGAACTGGAGGTTGAAGAAGGGCAGGCGGATCTCCACCGTCCAGCCCTCGTCGTCGATGCTCCCGGCGCTCTCCCAGATCCCGTCCCACTCGGTGCGGAACACCTGCCCCTCGTTGACGACCTGGGCGTCGGACTGGGCCCCGCCGGGGTTCGTGGAAAACCAGTAGCCGTCCCGGCCGGAATCGGTGGAGTCGATGGCGAAGGTGATGTTGTCGCCGCTGAACATGGCGAAGTTGTCCCGCAGCAGGGTGCCGATCTCGATCTTGTCCGCCTCCGAGTCGTAGCAGCGGAACGCCAGGTAGAGCGTCACGTCGTCGTAGAGCACCCGCACCTCGGTCCGGTTGGAGGGGGGGACACGCTGCAGGGGGAGCTGCTGCAGGAAGTCGTCGATCACCAGGGCGTCGGCCCACTGGGGCTCGTCCAGGATGCCGTCGATCCGGAACGACCCGGTCGTCCGGACCGGCGTCACGGGGGGGTACGGCGAGGGGGCGGCGGCCCCCGCCACGGGGAGGATCCCCGAGGCCAGGGCGATCAGAGCGCCCAGCGCGCGCCGGGCCGGGCGCGAGAGAGGGGGCGGGGCCATCGTGCGAGCCGGAATTGTCGGGGGCGGGGACACCGGGTGTCAAGGCGCAAATCCCGCGTCGTTGACAGGTTGCGGGGCCCCGGGCTAAAGTCTCCAACGCAACTCCACCCTGATCCAGCAGACCTTCGAGGAGAGGACCCGTGTCGGAAGCCAAGGTGCAGGTGCTCGATGGGAAGGTCGCCATGGTGACCGGCGGCGGCCGTGGGATCGGACGCGCGATCTGTCTGGCGCTGGCGCGCGCCGGCGCGTCGGTGGCCGTGGCGTCCCGGGACGAGGCGGCCAACGGTGCCGTGGCGGGGGAGGTCGGCACGCTGGGGGGCAACGCCCTGGGCGTGCCCTGCGACGTCACGAACGCGGAGAGCGTGACGCGGGCGGTCGGCGGCGTCCTCGGCCGCTTCGGCCACATCGACATCCTGGTGAACAACGCCGGGACCGCCGAGAGCGAGCCCCTCCTGAAAACTTCCCGCGAGCTCTGGGACCGGATGCTGGCGGTCAACCTCACCGGGACCTACCTGTGCACGAAGGCCGTCCTCGAGACGATGTGGAAGCGCCGTCGCGGGCGGGTGATCAACATTGCCTCCACCGCCGGCAAGATCGGCTACCCGTACGTGTCCGCCTACTGTGCCGCGAAGCACGGGGTCGTGGGGTTCACCCGGGCCGTGGCCCAGGAGACCGCCGCGGTGGGGATCACGGTCAACGCCATCTGCCCCGGCTTCGTGGACACCGACCTGACCTCCAAGTCGATGCGCAACATCGTCGACAAGACCGGGATGTCCGCCGAGGAGGCGCGGCTCGCGCTGGAGCGGATGAGCCCCCAGGCCCGCCTGATCGAGCCGCAGGAGGTCGCCGACCTCGTGGTGATGCTGGCCTCGGACTCGGCCTTCGGGATCAACGGGCAGGCCATCAACCTGGACGGCGGCGCGGTGGTGTCGTGAGCGGGCCGCGGCTGCGGCCGGTCAACCCCGGCAGCCTGGCCCGGCCCTCCGGCTACAGCCACGGGATGGCGGCGGCGGGGGGCGTGCTGCTGCACGTGGCCGGTCAGGTGGGCTGGGACGGCGAGGGGAACATGGTCGCCGGGGGCTTCGTCGCGCAGTTCGACCGGGCGCTGGCCAACGTCCTGGCGGTGGTGGCGGAGGCCGGCGGCGGACCGGAGCACGTCACCCGGATGCGCCTCTACGTCACCGACCTGGACGAGTACCGCCGCAGCCTCACGGAGCTCGGTGCCGCCTACCGCGGGCGGATGGGGAAGCGCTACCCGGCCATGGCCCTGGTCCAGGTGGCCGGCCTGCTGGAGGACGGCGCCCGGGTCGAGATCGAGGCCGACGCCGTCGTGCCCGGGGCGGGGGAGCCATGAGGCCCGCCGCCCCCGGCGACTGGCGCGACCCGCGGAGCTTCGGCTACCGGGAGGAGGACGGGGTCGCGACGATCACCCTGGACCGTCCGGACCGGATGAACGCCCTCACCTTCGAGGTCTACCGGGAGCTGACGGACACCTTCGCCGCCCTGGCGCGGCGGGAGGAGGTCCGCGCGGTGATCCTCACCGGCGCCGGCCGCGCCTTCTGCACCGGCGGGGACGTCAAGGACATCATCGGGCCGCTGCTGGAGATGACGCCGGCGGAGCGGGCGGACTTCACCCGCATGACCTGCGAGCTGATCCGCCGGGTGCGGGAGCTTCCCCGGCCGGTGATCGCGGCGGTCCACGGCCCCTGCGCCGGGGCGGGGGCGGCGCTGGCGCTGGCCTGCGACCTGCGGCTGGCCTCCCCGGAGGCGCGCTTCGGGTTCCTGTTCGTGCGGGTCGGCCTGTCCGGTGCGGACATGGGGGCGGCCTGGATGCTGCCCCGGGTGGTCGGCGCCGGTCGCGCGGCCGAGCTGCTGATGACCGGCGACTTCGTGGACGCGCAGGAGGCGTTCCGGATCGGCCTGGTCAACCGGGTGGTCCCCGCGGAGGAGCTGCCCGGCGCCGCCCGGGCCCTGGCCGCGAAGCTCGCCGCCGGCCCCGCCCAGGGGCTGGCCCAGACGAAGCGCGCCCTGGACCGGGAGGCCGGCATGGACCTCGGGCAGGCCCTGGACGCCGAGGCCGCGGTGCAGT
>JASFRI010000156.1:0-9321 GCA_050115015.1 Acidobacteriota bacterium | reverse complement strand
AGCCGGTGACAGGAACCAGCAGCCCGAGGCCGAGAGCCACGACGAACACCCGGGTCATCGCGCGCGGGTTCCCGCCGAGTTCCCGAACCAGTTGACGTGCCTGAAGGAGGAGGAACGCCGCGCCCAAGAGGGCCACTCCTTCCAGGAGCCGAACCATGAGCCAGACGGCCGATCCCACGTCCGGGTACTTCGCGAGACTCAGAACGGCGGGGGAAGCGAGCCCGAGATCGGACCCGATGAGCGGCGCGAAGCCCCAGATTCGATAGAGGAACTGCCCGAGAAACAGCCCCACCGTCAAGGTCGTCAACGTCCGGGCATGCACGAGCCGGCGATCCCGCGCGATCCAGAAACCGGAAGGTCGCGGTGGCAGCCAGGAGTACGCGTACCACGCAACGCCGAATCCGAGGGCCGGGAGCAGGCTGAGCATCCAGAAGTGCGGGAGACCGCGTAGCAGGACGCTCATCGTGTAGAGCGGCAGGCCGAACTCGAAGGAGCCCTCGGCCAGAAACGCAAACTGGAGGAAGACCCAGAGCGTCAGACCGACCATCCATGCGACGGTCAGGAGGAGGCGTACCGGTTCGTGCCACGGGCGGCGGGGAGACGATGAGGAGCGAACCGTGGATCGGGGCCAGCCCCGACGGAATCGAAGGCCCGGCGGGTCCGGCGTGCGGTTGGTCAAAACGGGGTCGTCGGGCAAAGAGAGGTTCTCTCGGCGATTGCTCCTTAGCGCGACACCCGCGCCAGCTCGTCGAACCAGCCGAGCACCACGTCCAGCCGCTGCGACTCGAAGCCCTTCTCGTCCACCTCGATGACGTAGAAGAGCTGGCCGTCGGCGCTGACGTCGAAGCCCAGCGGTGGGCTGGCGCGGATATCCAGGATCGGCTGTGGCCGACCGGGCCGCGGGTCCGGCGACCAGGTGACCGGGACCGCCATGATTGCGGATGCGGTCTCGTAATAGAGCTCACCGCCGTCCCTGCGCCACCGGGGCTGCAGGCCGCCGCCGGTGGACACCTGGATCCGGCGTCCGGGGTCGCGATACGAGCCCAGATAGACCTCCGTCACCCCCGTCTCATCCGAGTTGTATGCGATCCAGTTGCCGTCGGGGCTGAAGGCCGCGGCGTACTCGCCGTGGCGTGTGGCGAGGTAGGGCTCCGGCGACGCGCCGCGGGCGGTATCCAGGACCCAGATATCCCTGGCGGAGGCCACCCCCACGGTCAGGGCGAGCCGTGTTCCGTCCGGAGAGGTCGACTCCGGAACCTGGGTGCGGTCCCGATCACCCACAACCACCTCCGTCCCTCCACCCTCGGCGCCGATGGAGACGGCCTGCCAGTTGCCTCTGCGGCCGCTGGCGAACAGGATGCGCTTGCCGTCATGGGACCAGATGGGGAGAAAGTCGTTGGCACGGCCGTCGGTCATGCGCGTGACGCTCTCGCGCTCCAGGTCCATCAGGAGCACCATGTCGTTGGCGGCAGAGCCGTGCATGACGAGCCGGCGACCGTCCGGCGACAGGCGGGGAAAGGCAATCTGCCGACCCACCGGCAGCACTCGCCGGTCGGCGCTCGCCCGTTCGATGGCTACCAGGGACCTGGGTCCGGCGTCGGAACGGCCCGGGACGTAGACCAGGGTGCCGTCCCTGGCGTAGGCTACCTGCGCCGCGCCGGTGATGGGGTTCGTGAGCAGTCCGTCCAGCACCGGCACGGCGCCGCCGGTCAGCTCCAGGCGATCCAGGTCGAAGGGCGCGGCCAGCAATCCGCCATCCCTGGCGTAGATCAGGTGGCCGGAGTCGACGTACCGGGCGAAGGCGCCTCCCTCCAGCAGCATGCGGTGCTCGCCGCTGGCCAGGTCCGCCACGGCGATCCGGGCCTCGTCGAAGCTGAAGATGCCGGACTGCTTGATGGTGAACAGGACCGATCGTCCGTCGGGAAGGACCTGCGGGAAGCGGTGGCTGACCTCCCCTTCCGCGAGCGCGGTCAGCGGCCTCGGCTCCCCGCCCGAGTCCGGCACCGTCCAGAGCGGGCCCACGTAGGAATGTGCGAACACGATGGTCCCATCCCCGCCCCAGCTCGCGCCGTTGCCGGTACCGATCCCTTCCGCCAGCTTCACCCGGGCGCCGCCGCCGGCGGGGACCTTGGCGAGGGAGTCGCCCGTGAAGAACCCCACCCAGCCTTCGTCCGGGGAGAAGAACGGTTGCTCGCCGCCCTCGGTGCCGCGCAGCGGCTTCACCTCGAACCCGTTCCGATCCCGCAGCATCAGCACGGAAACGGCCTTTCCCCCTGTTGCGGCCGCGGGGTCCTGCGTGACGTACACGAGGTGGTCGCCGGACGGCGCCAGCGCGAGCGCGGGCATCACCTCCAGGTCCCAGTTGAGCTGCATCAGCGGATGCTCCGCCGGAAGCAGGACGGACAGCCGCGCCCCCTGCCGCGGCGATCCCGTGCCGTCCGGCCCCCCCGGCCACAGCGCCCAGCTGCCCAGCAGCGCGAGGGCGAGTGCAGCCGTCAGGCCCCACGGCAGCAGCCGCTTCCAGGCCGGGCTCTCCGGCTGGGCGGCAACCAGCGCCCGGCCCGGCTCCTCCGCCTCGCCGGACAGGCACTCCGCCAGGACGATCCGGGCGTCGCCGATGTCCCGCAGCCGCTGGCGGGGATCCCGCGCCAAGCAGCGACGCAGCAGCCACCGCACGGGCGCCGGCGTGTCCGGGGGCAGGTCCTTCCATGGCGGAGCGTCCTTCATCACCGCGGCCAGGGTTTCCGCCACGGAGTCTCCGTGGAAGGTCCGGCTCCCGGTCAGCATCTCCAGCAAGACGCAGCCGAAGGCCCAGATGTCGGCGCGCCTGTCCACGGGCCTACCCTTGGCCTGCTCGGGGCTCATGTAGGCCGCGGTGCCCAGGATCACTCCGGCCACGGTGCCGAGGGAGGTCACCGTCGGCGATTCCGACGGGTCGCCGGCCGCCGGACCGGTATCCGGGGAGACGGCCTTGGCCAGGCCGAAGTCCAGCACCTTGACCCGGGAATCGGTATCCACCTGGATGTTGGCGGGCTTCAGATCGCGGTGGATGACGCCGCTCTCGTGCGCCGCCTCGAGGGCCTCGGCGACCTGCAGCGCGATCCCCAGCGCCTCCTCCTGCGGCATCCGTCCGCGGGAGAGCCGCGCGGCCAGGTCCTCGCCGGCGGCGAGCTCCATCGCCAGGAAGTGCACGCCGCCGGCCTCGTGCAGCCCGTGCACCGTGGCGATGTTAGGGTGATCGAGCGCGGCCAGCGTCCGGGCCTCGCGCTGGAACCGCGCCAGCCGGTCGGCATCCCGGGCGAAGATGTCCGGCAGGATCTTGATGGCCACCTGCCGCCCCAGGCTGGTGTCGGTGGCCCGCCACACCTCGCCCATGCCGCCCTCGCCGATCTTCGCGTCGAGGCGGTAGTGCAGCAGGGTCTGTCCGGGCTCCAGGGGCATCGCCGGGTTCCGTGGGTGTTCGGGGCCGCGGCCGTCGCGGCGGCGAATGCGTCATTATAGAGGTTACGCCGCTCGAACGGGTCTCGCGACGGGGCTCCGCTCCGCGGCGCCATCCTCTCCCGTTGTACCGCCTGTCATCGGGCCCCGGCGAGCGACGGACGCCTGCAACTCCTCCGTGCAAGGGCACGGCGGGACGTCTCGACCGGCACCTCCCCTCGGGTCGGTGAGAGACATCGGAGCCGGAGGCGCACGGCGCCGGAGGTGGGGGTTGCGGGGCAACCACCGATCGACCTCCCGTGGTCCGACGGATACCGGACCTTGCAGGGTCCCTTTCGCGCCCCGGACGCCCTCTTCTCCATGCTAGGATCCCCGTCCGGAGCCCGGGTCCCTCGAGCGGAAGCCACCCGTACGACGCCGGGAACGAGGTCTCCGAGCGAGGTGAGCATGGCACAACGATCGCCGTTCCCCGGAGTGTTCTGGGTCGCCAACCTGATCGAGGTCCTGGAGCGGTTCGCCTACTACGGGATCTACTTCGGGTTCGGGATCTACATGACCCACCTGGGCTTCAGCCGGGATGACCTGGGCATCGTCCAGAGCATCTTCCTGACCCTGTCCTACTCGGTCCCGATCATCTCGGGCACCTTCGCCGACCGTTACGGCTTCAAGAAGGTGCTGATCGTCTCCTACCTGGCCTACCTGCCCTCGATCCTGCTGCTGATCTACACGAGGACGTTCTCCGGGATCGTCCTGACGATGCTGTCCATCGGCCTGGCGGCCGGGATCTTCAAGCCCCTGATCTCGGGGACGGTCCGGGCGGTGACCGACGGGACGAACAAGACGCTCGGGTTCGGCATCTTCTACGCCATGGTCAACGTCGGGGGCTCGTTCGGGCCGATCGTGGCAGGACGGCTGCGGGCCATCTCCTGGAACCATGCCTTCGTCGCGGCGGCGATCTCGATCGGCGTGATGCTGGTGATCACGATCCTGTTCTACAAGGAGCCACCACGGCAGACGGAGGGGGTTACCCTCCGGCGGAAGTTCCAGGACCTCTGGGTCGCCCTCTCGGACGTCAAGTTCGCCGCGTTCCTCGTCCTGCTCGGGTTCATCTTCTGGCTTCCCTTCTGGGCGTTCTTCAATCTGTGCGCCCTCTACGTGGACAGCGACGTCGACACGGCGTCGCTCTACCTCACGGTGAAGGGGGTCCTCGGCACCGGCGTCGCGAACTTCCTGTCGCACGAGGAGGGTGGGACGAGGAAGATCCTCGGCGAGACGATCGCGCACACGGGCTGGATCATCATGATCCTGCAGATCCCGGTCTCCGGCATCGTCCAGCGCTACCGCGCCATCCCGGCGTTCATGTCCGGCCTGTTCCTCTCGGCGGTCGGCTTCGTGGTCCTGGCGGCGGCGCGCCTCTCGGCGCCGTCTCTCGTGTTCCTGGGCATCGCCCTGTTCGCGACGGGGGAGATGATCGCGTCGCCCCGTATCCAGGAGTACATCACCTGGATCGCCCCGAAGGAGAAGGCCGGGCTGTACATGGGGGCGAACTTCCTGTCGACGATGATCGGCGGACTGACCAGCGGGGCCTACACGGCGCTCTACGGCCACTTCTTCAACGCGGGACGGCCGGAGGTCATCTGGTACGTCCTGGCCGCGAACATGATCGTCGGCATCATCGCGCTGGCGATCTTCACCCGCGTGGCCGGCGAGTTCAAGGAGCTGGAGGCATAGGCATGCTCATCAAGGAGAAGGTCGCGCAGGCCGCCGCGATCCTGGAGGAGCGGGACTGCGACTGCTGGATCACCTTCGTGCGCGAGTCGTCGATCATGCACGACCCGATGCTCGACTTCCTCTCGAGCGCCGACATGACCTGGCACTCGGCGTTCATCGTCACCCGGAACAAGGGGAACCACGCCATCGTCGGGGAACTGGAGAAGAAGACCATCGAGGACCTCGGCGTCTACGACCAGGTGCTGGGGTACGTGGAGGGGATCGGCCCGCAACTCCGCGAGGTCCTGACCGCCATCGATCCCCGGACCATCGCCCTGAACTACTCGGAGACGAGCGAGGTCTGCGACGGTCTCACCCACGGGATGTACCTGACGCTGATGCGCTACCTGGAGGAGATGGGGATGGCCGACCGGGTCATGTCGGCGGAGAAGATCACCTCCAGCCTCCGGGCACGGAAGACCCCCGAGGAGATCGCCCGGATCCGGAAGGCGATCCGGCACACGGTGGAGATCTTCGACCAGGTGGCGGGGTTCATCGCTCCCGGCCGGAGCGAGATCGAGATCGCGGCGTTCATGACCGCGGAGGTCGAGCGGCGGGGCCTGGGGCTCGCCTGGGAGCCGAGCCACTGTCCGGCGGTCTTCACCGGCCCGGATACCGCCGGGGCCCACTACCGGCCCACGGAGCGGAAGGTCAAGCGGGGGCACCTCCTCAACATGGACTTCGGCGTGAAGTGCGAGGACTACGTGTCGGACCTGCAGCGGACGTTCTACGTCCTCCGGGAAGGGGAGACCGACGCGCCGCCCGAGGTCCACCGGGGGTTCGGCACGATCGTCGAGTCGATCGAGATGGCCCGGGCGACGCTGAAGCCCGGGGTCCAGGGGAAGACGGCGGACGACACGGCACGCGGGCACATCGTCGCGCAGGGATACGAGGAGTACCCCCACGCCCTCGGCCACCAGGTGGGTCGGTTCGCCCACGACGGCACGGCCCTCCTCGGACCGGAGTGGGAGAAATATGCCGGCAAGCCCTTCGAGCTCCTCGAGGAGCAGATGGTGTTCACCATCGAGCCCCGGCTGACGGTGCGGGAGCACGGCGTGGCGAGCATCGAGGAGATGGTGGTGCTGACCGCGGAGGGCGCCGAGTACCTCTCCCCGCCGCAGAAGGAGCTGATCCTGATCCGGTAGATACCGGGTCCCGTTCCGGAACCCCGGACGTGGGTTGAAGGTGCTGTAAGGCCCGGCGCCCCGTTCTAGGGGCGAATCGGGGCGACGCGGCCGGGCCGGGCCGCTGCCCCTGGATCCGCCGCCTCTAGGCCTGCGGGTACGTCTCCAGGATCGATGCGACCACCCGCTGCGCGACGCCGTGGTAGCCGGACGCCGCCCGGTCGTAGATCTCCCTTGCCAGGGCCCGGGTGCGCTCGTGCCCGGCCAGGGCGTTGTAGAGCGGCCGCAGGTACTTCATGCGTCCCACCCGGGTCAGCACCTCCCGCAGGCGCGGAAACGCCGGCTCGTAGTCCGAGGCGGCGGCGATGGTCAGCCACTCCACGAGGATCTCGTAGTTGCCGCGGCCGTCGAGGGACAGGTGCTCGTCGAGCCACCGGCAGGACTCGTGGTCGATGGGCCGCGGCACGTGCTGCAGGTAGATGAGCGTCTCGCTGGGGGACCAGCCGTCGACCTGCTCCCTTCCGGGCCGCGCTCCCTCCGGCCAGTTCGCCGCGAGGGCGGTCAGCTCCTCCAGTCGGGCGGAGCGGAACACCGGCGCGTTGTCCGGCATCCCGGGCCGGTAGAGCCACTCGTCGGAGCGCACCTCGGCGGCGACCCCCGGCAGCTTCTCCTCCAGGAAGGCGATGAACTCCTCCGAGGTGATCGACGTGAAGCGGAAGCGGGCGATGTAGTCCCGGATGAACCCGTCGAAGGCCTCGCGGCCCGCGGTGCGCTCGATCAGCGCCAGGAAGCGCGAGCCCTTCTCGTAGGGCACCGCCGAGTAGACGTCGTCCGGGTCGACCCCCTTCAGGTCGTTGCGCAGGCGGGTCACGGGGGAGTCCGTGCCGAAGCGCTCGAACTCCTTCTCGAGGGCCCGCTGGCCGATGGCCCAGCTCAGCACCGCCGCCTCCTTCCCGTGCAGCGCCTCCAGGATGCGCCGCTCGGCCCAGACCGTGGACCCCTCGTTCAACCAGAAATGGTCCATGGTGGCGTTGGTGACCAGGTTGCCGGTCCAGGAGTGCGCCAGCTCGTGGGCGACGACGTCGACCAGCGACCGGTCCCCCGCGAGCAGGGTCGGCGTGAGGAAGGTCATCCGGGGGTTCTCCATCCCGCCGTACGGGAACGAGGGGGGGAGCACCAGCATGTCGTATCGGTCCCACTCGTACTCGCCGAACATCGCCTCGGCCTTGACGATCATCTGCTCGATGTTCGCGAACTCCCACGCCGCCTTCTCGACCGTCGAGGGCTCGGCCCAGACCCGGGACCGGGGGCTCAGGTCCCGGGACTCGAGGTCCCCCACGGCGAGGGCCAGCAGGTAGGGCGGGATCGGCTGGGGCATGTCGAAGAGGTACGTCGTCGTGCCGGTGCTCGGCCCCGGCCGCGTCCCGGCGGGCCCGGCGGACATCACCGCGGCCAGCGGATCGGGCACCGTGAGCTCGGCGGTATACGCGATCCGCGCGACGGGCGTGTCCTGCACCGGGACCACCGTGCGCGCGTGGATGGCCTGGCACTGGCTGAACAGGAAGGGGTGCTTCCCACCCTCCGTCTGGGCCGGCCCCAGCCACTGGAGTGCCACGGCGTCCGGGGCGGTCTCGTACTCGATGGACACCTCCCGCGCGCCGTGGGGCAGATGGATGCGCAGGCGGCTGCCCAGGATCGGCTCCTCCTCACCCAGCTCGAACCGGGCCGGGGCGCCGTCTCCGTTCCGGACGGCACGGATTGACAGCCTCTTGGTATCCAGGTCCAGCACCCCGCCACCCCCCTCGAGGTGCAGGGTGGCGGTGCCGGACAGCACCTTCCGGTCGAAGTCGACGGCGAGCTGCAGCGCGAGCGTTTTCGTGCGGGGCTGTTCCGTTTGGAAGTAGGAGTGGGGATCGACGCGGGTCATGGGACACCTCTCCGTGGGAAGGGTCGATGAGAACCCCTCTACTCTAGCGCATCGTGCGGGGTCCAGGGGCGTCCCTCCGGTGCCCGCTCCACGACGTGGGCCGACCCCCTGCTACCCCGACCGGCCGCCGCCACCGTCCTGCACCGCGCTCTCCGCGAGCACCTCGAGACCTTCCTCGCCGGGGTCGCCCTCGCCGGCCGGAACATCCCTCGCTTCGTCGAGCGCGAGCTGCTCGGCTACCTGGAATGCGGCATCCTACTGGTCCTCGCCGCGGAACTCCTCGTACCAGTTCTGGACCACCTCGATCCGCAGTGGGGTCGGTTTGCTCTCGACCGGCTGGAACACGAGGAACAGCTCCCCGTCAGGTGTCACGTCGAATCCGGGAGGCCAGCGATTGGGAAGCGGGCAGGCACCAACCGGCTCGCGCGGGAAGAGCTTCTGCGGGGTCCCGAGACCCAAGGGGTCTCCTGGAGTGACCTCGACGACCATGATGTCGTTGTCCTGCGCGTAGTAGATCTCGTCGCCCTCCTGGTTCCAGTGCGGGAACATTCCACCGCCGGTCGAGACCTGCCACCTTCCGGTCATGTCGGGATAACGCTTGATGTACACCTCGGGACGGCCGGTGTCGTCCGTGGCATAGGCGATATAGCGCCCATCCGGCGAGATCTCGGGAAAGACCAGGTTCTGCAGGTTTCCCGGCAGCGTTTCGACGCGGCGGTCGCCATCCAGGGTCATCCTGACGCCGGTCGGCAGCCCCTGGGGATCGTCGAATCTCCCGAACACGAGCTCCCTGTCTTCTGGCGAGAAGATCGCCCCGACCCCATCTCCGATCCGCTCCGGTGGCGACGCGCCGTCGGCGGCGACGATCCAGACGGAGAATTCCGAAGGATAGGGGCCGGCGGTGTAAGCGATGTGCTCGCCGCTGTGCGACCAGGATGGGGCAAACTCGTCTTCCCCTCCGGCCGTCAACCGCGTCTTCGTTCCACGCCGGCGGTCGTAGATCCACAGGTCGTCGTCCTCATCGCTCACGATTGTCACGACAACGCGTCGGCCGTCCGGTGA
>JASFRI010000155.1:0-9371 GCA_050115015.1 Acidobacteriota bacterium | reverse complement strand
CCGGATCAGGGCCAGCGTGCCCTCGCTCCGGTCCGACGTGACCGGGCCGGGCACCGCGAAGACCTCGCGTCCGAGCTCCATGGCATGCTCCGCCGTGATCAGCGCACCGCTCTTCCGGGCGGCCTCCACGACGACGGTGCCGCGCGAGAGCCCCGCGATCAGCCGGTTGCGCTGCGGAAAGTGCCAGGCCCTCGGTTCGGTGCCCAGGGGGAACTCCGAGATCACCGCCCCGGACTGCGGGATGCGCTCCCGGAGCCGTCGGTTGGCCCGGGGATACGGATGATCGAGGCCGGACCCCAGGAACGCCACCGTCCGGCCTCCCGAGGCGAGAGCCCCCGCGTGGGCCGCCGCGTCCACCCCCTCCGCCAGGCCCGAGACCACCGTCACCCCCGCCACGGCCAGATCCCCCGCGAGCTCCTCCGCCACCATCCGGCCGTACGTCGTGGGGCGGCGCGGCCCGACGATGGCGATGCTCTCGAGATCCCGGTCGGTCAGCTCCCCGCGCAGGTAGAGGGCGACCGGAGGGTCGGGCATCTCCGCCAGCCCTAATGGAAATATGTCCATATTCATACTAAATATATGGATACCATGTCGATCTGCGGTTTCGATTTCGCGAAGCGCTATGGACTTCCAGTCACTATTGACTATGTTTTCCCTTGTCTGCGGCCGGATCCAGGCGATCCGCCCCAGGCGCTCTCGACCTTGACGGAACACCTCGGCCGGTCCTCCGCAGAGCTCCGCGAGGCGCACGCGATGCAGCGGGCGCATCGGGATCCGGTTCAGCGCGATCCACGCGAGATGGTTTTCGTTCGTCTTTCGCATTCCGGGAAAGGCGCGAGATCAGTAGCATTCAGACCCATGGCTGTCAAGGCGGGCCGCCCGGCCGCGAATCCGGGGGTCCCGGGGGAGCGGCGGTGGCGGGAACGGGCGGCAGGGGGATGAGGGTCCGGCTGGTGGCGGGGATCCTGGCCCCCGTGCTCTGCGCGGCGGCTGCCCTCCCCGGGCTGCTCGGCGCGGACGTCGATGCGGCGTATGCGCAGGCACTGCGCCTCTACCGGTCCGGCGCCATGGAGGCCGCCCTGGCCGCCCTGGAGCCGGCGCTGACCACCACGCCCCCGCGGGAGGGCGCCTGGATCCTCCAGGGGTGGATCCTGCTCCGGCTCGGTCGGGTGGCCGAGGCCGACAGCGCCTTTGCTCGGGCCCTGGAGATCGATCCGGGCGCCGGGGAGGCCCGGACCGGCCGTGGCCACGCCGCGCTGCGCTCCGGGCGACCGGACGAGGCCCTGGAGTGGTTCCGGCGCGTCCTCGAGGCGGACCCCGGCCAGCTCGAGGCGCGGCGCGGCGAGATCCTGGCCCTGGAGCGGCTGGGCCGCCCCGACGAGGCGCTGGCGGCGCTCGAGGCCCTGCTGGAGGACCTGCCCGGGGACCCCGCCCTGGAGGCGGCGGCGGCCCGCATCCGGCAAGGTCCCCCGCGGGCCGAGGCCCGCCCCCGTCCGCCCGCCGCGGCCTCCGTGACGGTGCGTCCGGCTGTCCGGGCCCGAGGCCGCTACCTGGAGATCCCGGACGGCCCGGACGCGTTCCGGCCGATCTTCGTGCGCGGCGTGAACCTGGGCCTGGCGTTGCCGGGGCGGTTCCCGACCGAGTTCCCGCGGGAGCCGGCGCTTTACCGCGACTGGCTGGAACGCATCGCCGCGATGAACGCAAACGCCGTGCGCACCTACACCCTGCTTCCGCCGCAGTTCTACGACGCCCTGGCAGCTCACAACCGCGAGCACCCGGATCGCCCGCTGTGGCTCCTGCAGGGGGCCTGGGTCGAGCGGCCCCCGGCCGACGACTTCGGCGAGGCCGGGTTCCGGGAGGCCTTCCGGCGGGAGATCGAACGGGTGATCGATGCCTATCACGGCAACCTGGATCTCCCCCCCCGCCCCGGCCACGCCTCGGGCCGCTACCGGGCCGACGTCTCCCGGCACGTTCTGGGGCTCATCCTCGGACGGGAATGGGAGCCCTTCTCGGTCGTGGCCTATGACGAGCGGCATCCGGGGACCCATTCCCACGAGGGGCGCTTCGCCCGGCTGGCGTCGGGCTCGGCCATGGAGGCCTGGCTCGCCTGGACCTGCGATGCCGCCATGGCCTACGAGACCGGGCGCTACCGCGTCCAGCGTCCCGTGGCGTTCAGCAACTGGCCCACCCTGGACCCGCTGCACCATCCCACCGAGACCTCGCGGGCCGAGGAGAACGCTCTCCGGCGGGCCCAGGGGGAGGAGGTGGCCGAGAAGGAGGCGCCCCAGTACGACGACGACGCCGTGGCCGTGGATGCGGAGCGGATCCGGCCGGGGCCGGACAACCACGCGGGCTTGTTCGCGTCGTATCATGTCTACCCGTATCATCCGGACTTCATGCTGTTGCAGGCGGACTACCGGGAGGCCGTGGACGCGGAGGGTCCAAGCCCGTACTTCGGCTACCTCCGGGAGCTCAAGCAGCACCACCGGGATCAGCCGTTGCTCGTGGCGGAGCTCGGCGTCCCGACGGGGCGCGGGGTGGCCCACGTGCATCCCCTGGGATGGGACCACGGCGGCCACGGCGCGGCGGCGCAGGGGGCGATCGATGCGCGGCTGCTGCGGGACGTGCGGGAGGCCGGGTGCGCCGGAGGGGTGGTGTTCGAGTGGATGGACGAGTGGTTCAAGAGGAACTGGATGGTCGCCGACCTGGAGATCCCGCCGGAGCGGGACCCGCTCTGGCACAACCTGCTCGACCCCGAGGAGGGGTTCGGCATCCTGGCCGCCCGGGCGGCCGGCGGGCCGCGCCTCGACGGCTCCGCGTCGGACTGGTCCGGGCTCGCCGGGGCGCTGGAGGCGGACTGGACCCCTCCCTCCGGGGCGTGCGTCCCCGGGTTCCGGCGGGCCGCAGCGGCGGCGGATGCGGCCTACCTGCACCTGCTCGTCGAGATGACCGGCATGGACTGCGACGCTGATGGCGCCGTCGACTGGGACCGCCGCCGCATCGTCGTGGGGATCGACACGTACGCGCCGGAGCTGGGGGAGCGCCGGCTGGAGCCGGAGGACCCCCTGGAGCTCCCCACCGGGGTCGAGTTCCGGGTCCGGCTGCAGGGCCCCGGTGCCTCCGACCTGCAGGCAGTGCCCTCGTACGACGTGGGGCGCAACCTGCCCGACGGCCCCTTCCGGCCCCGGGCGACCGCCGAGGGAGCCTTCGTGGCGTTGATCCGCGAGGCGAACCGCCGTCGCATCGGCCGCGACGGGACCGTCTATCCCGCGGTCCTGGTGGATGGGTCGCCGCTCCACTTCGCCGATGGCGCGGCGACGGAGACGAGCGACGTGGCCGTCGGGCTGGACGGGGACGCCGCGATCGTGGAACTGCGCCTTCCCTGGAACCTGCTGAACGTCACCGACCCCTCCTCGCACCGGGTCCTCGATCAGGCCGCCCGCCACGGGCCACCGTTCGAGACGGCCGAGACGGACGGGTTCCGCTTCCACCTCTCCCTGCGGGACGGCGGGGGGAAACCGCTGGACGCCGCCACCCTGGGCCCCTTCCTCTGGGACGGCTGGGAGGTCCCACGCTACGAGCTGGAGCCGAAGGCCTCCTACGACATCCTGCGACGGGTGTTCGCGGAGCTCGAGCCCCTTGGAGAGGATCGATGATCCGACGGTTCCTCGCGGGGATGCTGCTGGCGGCCGTCTGGGGACTGGCGGCCGCATCGGACGCGGATCTGCGGTCGGCCCGGGAGGCGAAGGCGCAGGGGCGGTTCACGGACGCGGCCGCGGCGTACCGCCTCGCGCTGGCCTCCCGTCCCGAGGACGCCGCCATCCGCGGGGAGCTGGCGCAGGTCCTGGCCTGGGACGGCCGGTTCGCCGAGGCCATCGAGGAGTACCGCGCGGCCCTGGCGCTGGAACCCGGTGACGCGGCGCTTCTCCTGGGGCTGGCGCGCACCTACTCCTGGGACGGTCAGTACGCCGCCGCGCAGGACCTCTACGCCGCGTACCTCGAGGATCATCCCGACGATGGGGCGGTCCGCTTCGAGGCGGTCCGCGCCCGCTCCTGGGCCGGAGAGTACGAGGAGGCGATCGCGGCCTACCGCGAGATGCTCGAGGCGCGCCCGGAGGATGCCGCGGTCCGGCTGGAGCTGGCGAAGGTCCTTTCCTGGGACCGCCGCTATTCGGAGTCCGTCGAGGAGTACCGCCGGCTCCTCGATGCCGCGCCCGACTCCCGCGATGCACGGCTCGGGCTCGCGCGGGTGCTCTCCTGGTCCGGCCGCTACGAGGACGCGATCCGCGAGTACGACGTCCTCCTGGACCGGGACCCCGAAGACCTGGACGCGCGGATCGGCAAGGCGCGCGCCCTGGCCTACTCCGGGGACCTCCCGGCGGCGGAGGCCGGATACGATGCGATCCTGGCGGGGCGGCCGGAGGACGCCGAGGCGCTGCTGGGAAAGGCGCAGCTGGCCTGGTGGCAGGGGGACACCCGGACCACCGAGCGCCTGCTCGCCCGGGCCGAGGCGTCGTCGCCGGGCGACGCGGACATCGAGGCCTTCCGGGGGGAGGTGCGTGCGGCGGGGCGGCCCTTCCTGGACAGCGGCTTCCGGCGTCTGACCGACACCGACGGCAACGACTACCGGAACCTCAGCGCCTACGTGACCTTCGGCGTGGCGCCGAACCTGCGGCTCACCCCCTACATCGCCCGCACCGAGGCGCATCAGGGACGCTCGAGGCTCAACCCGAGCGGCACGACGCTGAACCAGTGTGCGATCCAGGAGGGACCGGGGACGTCCACGATGGATGCGCTGGGGATCCGCTTCGGGTGGACGCTGCCCCGGGGCGTCGGCATGCTCGCCGGCGTCGGCGTCAACCGGGTCGACCCCGCGGAGGGGGAGGGTTCCACCCGCGCGGTCGGATCGGTCTCCGCCTTCGGGTCCTTCGCCGGCTCCTGGAGCTGGCGGGCGATCGCCGAGCGCCGGACCTTCGACGCCACCCGGACGACACTGGACTGCGACGTCGCCTACGACGCGCTGACCGGCGGGGTGCAGGGGACGTGGAAGAAGTGGCGGTTCAGTGCGGGAACCGGATGGACCGGCTTCAATGACGGGAATGACAGGGTCCACGTCGACTTCTCCGCGATCCGCCCCCTGACCTTCGGGGCGCACACGCTGGAGCTGGGCTACCGCTTCCGCTACATGTCCTACTCGGAGCACCTGCTGACCGGCTACTTCGACCCGCAGCAGTACTTCTCGAACCTGCTGGTGGTGGCGGGGAAGGGTCCGCTGGGACACCCGCGGGTGGACTACAACGTGCGGATCAACCTGGGACTGCAGTCCTTCGACTGGGACGCGGCCGTGATCCCGCTCCCGGACGGTACCGTGGCCGACCTGCCGGCGACGGACGCCAGCGGCGACACCGTGTGGGGGTGGGAGGTGCGGATCGGCTGGAACATCACGGATCGCGCCCGGCTCGAGGCGTACTACGGTATGACCGACTATGCCGCCCAGAGTGCCACCGGGTACGAGTCGACGGCGTCGGGCCTGCTGTTCCGCTACCGGTTCTGAGGACGGGAGGAAGGAGAGGAGATCATGGCAAGGATCCTGGCCGCGGATGACGACCCGATCGTTCAGCAGTTCGTGTCGTCGATCCTGATCGAGAACGGGCACGAGGTGTTCACCGCCCCGGACGGGGAGCAGGCGCTGGAGCAGGCGAGGACGCTCCTGCCCGACGTCCTCGTCCTCGACCTGATCATGCCGTACAAGGACGGCTACGAGGTGCTGCGCTCCCTGCAGGAGGCCCCGGAGACCCGGAACATCCCGGTGATCATCCTGTCGGCGAAGAGCAAGGAGGAGGACATCATCCGGGGGCTCGAGGGGGGCGCCGAGGACTTCATCATCAAGCCGTTCAACGCGCTGGAGCTCGTGGCCCGGGTCAAGAAGGTCCTCGCCCGGACCCGGGGCTAGGGGGCGGCTCCTTGGACCCCGTCGTCATCGTCTGGATCGCCATCGGCGTCATCGCCGGGGCCTTCCTCCTGCTGCTGGCCACCATCCTCGTCATCAAGGTGCGGCGGCAGATGGGGGAGGCGCGACGGCGGCGGCGACGGGCGATCCTGGAGCCGATCGTGCTCCGCCACGGCGCCGCGGCGGCGGGCACCCTGCTCGAGGCGCTGCCCGCGCCGCCCGGGCCCGTGGATCGGGACGTCCTCGAGGCGATCCTGCTGGATCAGGTGCAGGCGGTCCGGGGGGCGGTGCGGGAGCGCTTCAGCCGTGCGTTCCAGGAACTGGGCCTGGTCGACCGCCAGGTCCGTCGCCTGCAGTCCGGGCGGGCCTGGATCCGGGCCGACGCGGCGGAGAAGCTGGGCCGCATGCGCGCCCCCGGGACCACCGCGGCGCTGGCCCGTGCGATGGAGGACCCGGTCCTGGAGGTCCGACTCCGCGCCGCCCGGGCGCTGGCCAGCGCCGGAGGCCACGCGGCGGTCTCCCGGCTGGTGGCCGCCCTGAGCCAGCCCAGCCGCTGGTCGACGATCCGGATCGCGGACATCCTCTCGGGGATGGGGGAGGACGCCGTCGCCGATCTGCTGCGGGAGTACCCGCGCCTCCCGGCGGCCGCCCGCGTGCCCGTGATCGACATCTTCGGGCGCGTCCGCAGCCTGACCGCGATCCCGGTGCTGCGGGCGATCCTCGATGACTCCGATACCGACATCCGGGCCCGCGCGGCGCACGCGCTCGGCCAGATCGGGGATCCGGGCTCCGTCCCGGATCTCATCCGGACGCTGTCCGATCCCGAGTGGCCCGTGCGGGCGATGGCCGCCCGCGCGCTGGGACGGATCTCCGGGACCGAGGCAGTGGAGCCCCTGTGCGGCGTGCTCACCGACGGCCAGTGGTGGGTCCGGGTGAACGCCGCCGAGGCTCTCAGGGCGAAGGGCCCCCAGGGGCAGTCGGCGCTGATCGGGATGCTGGACTCCGACGACCCGTACGCGAGGGAGCAGTCGGTGCTGATGCTGGAGGAGGCGGGCGTTCTCGACGAGGCGGTGGGAAACCTGCGGTCCTCCGACGGTGACGCGCGCGCGCTGGCGGAGGCCCTGATCCGCCGCGTCGCGGTGCTGGGCCGGACCGACCTGCTGCGGCAACTGGGAGCCGACCACACCGACCCGGAGGTTCGCGAGGACCTTGCCGGCTTGCTGGCGGCCCCGCCGGCCGGAGGAGGCGCACCGTGAACTGGCAGGGGCTCCTGATCCAGGGGATCGTCTACTTCAACTACTTCGTCCTCTGGTACTTCATCGCGCTGAACTCCATCTACCTGGTCCTGTTCGTGGCGTCCCTCGTGGAGATCGTGCGCTTCGTCCGGCGCTCCTACGCCAGCGACTACCAGCAGATCCTCACCTCCGACATGACCTGGCCGATCTCGATCCTGGTCCCGGCCCACGACGAGGCGAAGACCATCGTGGCGACGGTCCGGTCGCTGTTGATGCTGAACTACGGGCAGTTCGAGATCATCGTGATTAACGACGGCTCCGGCGACGACACCCTCAAGGAGCTGGTGAAGGCCTTCGAGCTGCGCCGGATCGACAAGGTCTACCGCCGCTCCATCGCCACCCGGCGGGTGAAGGGGGTGTATGCCTCCCTCGTCCAGAAGAACCTGCTCGTGGTCGACAAGGAGAAGGGCGGCAAGGCCGATGCCCTGAACGTCGGGATCAACCTGTCGCGCTACCCCCTGTTCTGCTCCGTGGACGCCGACTCGGTCATCGAGGAGGACGCCCTCCTGAAGGTGGTGAAGCCCTTCATGGAGCACCCGGATCAGATGATCGCCGTCGGCGGCATCGTCCGGTGCGTCAATGGCTGCAAGGTCAACGAGGGCCGGGTCACCGAGGTCGGCTTGCCGAGGCGGCCCCTGCCCGCGCTGCAGGTGGTGGAGTACCTCCGGGCCTTCCTCACGGGGCGGATCGGCTGGAGCACGCTGCGGTCTCTGCTGATCATCTCCGGCGCCTTCGGCCTCTACAAGAAGTCGGAGGTCATCGAGGTCGGGGGCTACGATCACTACACCGACACCGAGGACCTGGAGCTCGTGGTCCAGCTCCACGAGAACCGGCGGCGGAAGAAGCGGCCATACCGGATCGTCTTCGTCCCGGACCCGGTCTGCTGGACCGAGGTGCCCTCCACCTGGAGGATCCTGTTCCGGCAGCGGAACCGCTGGCACCGGGGGATGCTCCAGACCTTCGCCCGGCACAAGCGGATCTTCTTCAACCCGCGCTACGGGACGATCGGCTGGTTCGCCTTCCCGTACTTCTTCTTCTTCGAGACGCTCGGCCCGTTCGTCGAGATCCTGGGCTACGTGTCCGTGACGCTCTCCTTCCTGCTCGGCATCCTGAACCTGAAGTTCTTCCTGCTGTTCCTGGCGCTGGCCATCGTCTACGGCGTCTTCCTGTCCGTGGCGGCCATCCTGCTGGAGGAGATCTCCTTCCGGCGATACCCGCGGTGGGAGGACCTGCTCCGGCTGCTGCTCTACGGCATCGCCGAGAACTTCGGGTACCGTCAGATCCTCGCGGTCTTCAAGGTGAAGTCCTTCTGGGACTTCGTCCGCCGCCGCCGGATGTGGGGCGAGATGGAGCGGGAGGGCTTCCAGGCTCCCGAGGGTCGGCCCGCGGTGGCCGGGGGCGAGGACGGCTGAGGCGTCGGCCCCGCCGGGTGGCCGCTGGCGCGAGGCTTGCAAACATTCAGGGTGCGGGTGTTCCGTCCGCCCGCCCGTGATAGACGATCGGCAGGCCTGCGGATCGCGCAAGTTGCTGTACGGAAACGATATTTCGCGATCGCCCCCCCTCCGGGCCGGACCCGCGGGGGGTGCGCCGGAGCCGACGGAGGACCCACCATGATCATCGGCGTTCCCAGGGAGACCCACCGGCACGAGCACCGGGTCGGCCTCAACCCCTTCGCGGTCTCGCGGCTCGTGCGCCAGGGGCATTCGGTGGTGGTGGAGAGCGGCGCCGGCCAGGCGGCGCACTTCACCGACGAGAACTACAAGCAGTCCGGGGCCCGGATCGTCTACTCGGGCGAGGAGGCCCACAAGCGGGCCGACCTCGTCTGCAGCGTCGGCCTGATCTCCCCGGACGAGGTCGATCAGATCGGGCGCGGATCCACGATCTGCGCGTTCCACCACCTCGCCGTCGCGTCCCGGGAGACCATCCAGCGGCTCACCGCGCTGGAGGCCACGGTCGTCGGCTACGAGATCATCGAGGACGCACGGGGGGACCGCCCGGTCTTGATCCCGATGAGCGACATGGCGGGCCAGATGGCGGTGAACCTGGGCGCCCACTACCTCCAGAACGAGGAGGGGGGACGGGGGATCCTCCTGGGTAACGTCAGCGGCATCCCCCCGGCGACGGTG
>JASFRI010000154.1:0-9431 GCA_050115015.1 Acidobacteriota bacterium | reverse complement strand
CATCAGGACGACCTCGAACTGGGGGGCGAACCGCCGGTTCGCCTCCAGATCCGTCGGCATGCGGGCCGCGTTGATCGCCCGGATCGGCACCCCCAGCTCCGAGACGCCAGCCGGGAGATCGTAGGCGAAAAGGCCCTCCAGGGCGGGTACCGCCACCTCCGGCGGCGCCGCCGCCATGTCGGCGGCGATGGCCGCGGCAAGCGCCGGATCCGCCGTGGGCTCGAACAGGCCGCCGACGAACTCGTGCATCGCCGCTCCGAAGTCCTCGCGGAACGGCGCCAGGAAGCCCTCGAGCGCGTCCTCGTCGAGCTGGAACCCGATGTCCTGGAGGCTGTCCACGGGGATCAGGCCCGCCACCCGGTCCGGATGGCGACGGGCGACCTCCACGGCGACGACGCCTCCGAGGGAGTGGCCCACGAGGATCGCATCCCGCAGGTCGAGCGCCTCCAGCACGGCACCGACATCTCCGGCGAAGGCCGGGACGGTCCACGCCTCCCGTCCGGCGCCCGAGGCGCCGTGTCCCGCGAGGTCCACCGCCACCACCCGCCACCGCGTCCCGAGATCCGCGATCTGATGCTCCCAGTACGTGGCGTCGCAGGACCAGCCGTGGATGAGGACCAGGGGGGTGCCGTGCTCCCCGGCCTGCCGGTAGGCAATGGGCACCCCGTCGGGAGCCGGAACCTGCCCCGTCCGCGCCCGGGCGCCCTCCGCACGAGGGGGCGCGTCGTCGGACCCGGCGGACCCGGCGGACCCGGGGGACCCGGAGCATCCGGCCAGCAGGAGCAGGAGCAGCAGGGCGGCTCGCCGCAAGGGTGATCAGCTCCCCTCGTGGGCGACCTCGAGGATCACCTTGAGCACCCCCGGCCGGGCCGCGTACCGGAACGCCTCCTCGCCCCGCCGGAGGGGATATCGCGCATCGATCAGCGGCTCCACCTCGACCTCGCCGCGGGCGAGGAGATCCACCGCCGGGTCGAAGGGTCCACAGCGCGATCCTATCAGGGTGATCTCGTCGACCACCAGCCCCGCGAGATCCAGCGGGGGGCGGCCGGCGTACGTGCTCTTCAGGACCAGGATCCCCTCCGGCCGCAGCGCGCGGCGGGCCACCTCGAACCCCGCCGGATTCCCGGTGCACTCGACGGCGACGTCGTAGGCCCCCGGCTCCGGTTCCTCGGGAAGGACCCGCGCGCCGGCGCGCTCCAGCAGCGCGCGCTTCCCGGCCGAGCGGCTCAGCGCCTCCAGGCGGCAGCGGGTGCGCACGAGGACCCGTGCGATGAGCTGCCCCAGGCGGCCGTCACCGACCAGCAGCACGCGATGGGCGGCCCCCAGGGCGACCTGCTCGAGGATCTCCAGGGCCGCGGCCAGCGGCTCCACGAACACGGCGGCATCGTCGCCCACGGACCCGGGCAGGATACGGAGGTTGCCGGCGGGCAGGGTCAGGTAGCGGGCGAAGGCCCCGTGCCGACCGACGATCCCCAGCACGGTGCGATCGGGACAGTGGCGCCCGCGTCCGGCACGGCATGCGGCGCAGCGGCCGCAGGCGGCATTGATCTCGCCGACCACCCGGCGGCCACGCAGGCCGTCGGGCCCCTCGTCGACGACGCCGACGAACTCGTGGCCGGGGATCCCGGTGAAGGGAGCGTAGCCGCGCAGGAGCTCGAGGTCCGTGCCGCAGATCCCCGCCTGCAGGACACGGATCCGTGCCTCGCCGGGGAGCGGGTCGGGGACGGGGAGGTCGTGGCGCAGGTGCAGGGAGCCGTCCGCGAGCCAGAGGCCCGGCATGCTCCCCGCGCTCACGGTCGGTCCTGCGGGAGGGGCGGGCTCAGGGCTGCTGCAGGCTCCAGAGCTGCTTGAGCAGGCGCTCCTTCTCCTCGCGCAGCGTCTGG
Organism: Acidobacteriota bacterium; assembly: GCA_050115015.1. Lineage (GTDB taxonomy): Bacteria > Acidobacteriota > Polarisedimenticolia > CBDVAL01 > CBDVAL01 > JASFRI01. The sequence goes on along the minus strand of JASFRI010000154.1, from coordinate 7,548 downwards.
ATCTGCTTCTCCATCCGGTCCGCCTGGGCGCGCAGCTTCTCGGCCTCGTCCAGGTTGTAGGAGCCCGCGGCCTGATTCCGCAGATCGCGCTGGCGCTCCTGGAGCTCCGCGATCCCCTGGTCCAGCGTGCTGATCCGGCCCCGCACGGACGCCGAGGGGTCCTCGGCCATCTCGGGCGCCGGGGTGGTCCGGGTCGACGGCGCCGGCGCGGGAGCCTCGCTCGGGCGGTTCACGATGGTCAGGGTGCCCGGGATGTCGCCGCGGACCAGGGACTGCGGTTTCTGCGTGGCCACCGGCTTGAACAGCACCGCGGCGCGCATCTGCTGGCTCCGCGACTCGCTGGCCTGCCAGTCGATTCGAGACGCCTCGATCTCGGCGAGCAGGCCGTTGGTCAGGCGGATCCGGGCGACGCCGTCCTCCACCGAGGGCTTCGCCGCCGCGCGGACCCAGGCACCGTCCCGCAGCACTACGTAGTAAGTGTCCTGGCCCGCCGCGACCGCCGGCACGACCAGCACCGCGAGCGCCAGCGCCAGAAGGGCTCGTCTCATCATGCACCTCCGTCCTTCCCCGACCGGGGTGGCCGGGACGCCTCACAATATAGGATCCCGCCCCTGCAAGGTCCACCACCGCCCCCCTCAGGCCGCGTCGACGCGGTGCTCGGGGCGGAGCAGGTCCAGCACGGTCTTGACCGGGGTGAACACGCTCCCGGGCACCTCGACGAAAACCGTGTTCCAGTGCGCCATCGCGCCGTTCCACAGCCCCGGGCGCTCCAGGGCCAGCAGGTCCCGCCCCTCGTGGGTCTTGCGAGCGATGATCACGGCCTCCGGATCCACGAACCGCTCCAGCCGGAACGGCCGGCCGTGGTGGTCCCGCAGCGCACACGCCAGGAACACCGGGTTGAAGTGGGTCCCCGACGCGAAGATGCGCGCCTGGGAGTCCGAGCCGGGATCGATCTGGGCGCCCTCGACGATCTGGAGGCTGTCCCCCTCCGGGCCCTCGACCCAGAAGGGACCGCCGCCGGGCTCCCCCTCGTTCGGCACCATGCCGCACACCCGCACCGGCCGGTCCAGCAGCCGGAGGAGATGGCCGGCGCGGGATTCCCCGGGCCGCGGGGCTTCCCGGCGGTGCAGCCGCCGGGCGAGGGACGCCGCCGTCTCGAGGGTCGCCTCGTCCCGGGGGTCGCTCTCCAGCCCGCGGCAGGCCGCATGCACCTCGTCCTGCAGCCGGGCCAGCAGGCCGAGCAGCAGCCGGCTCCAGAGGAAGGCCGGCGGCTTGCGCGGGTCGGGGGCGACGTTGTCGACGTTCTTGATCAGCACCAGGTCCCCGTCGAGGCTCCCGAGGTTCTGGAGGAGCGCGCCGTGCCCGGAGACCCGGAACAGCAGGTCCCCGGCCGCCGTGTGGAACAGCTCTCCCCCGGGCTCCAGCGCGACGGTGTCCGTGGAGGGATCCTGCGTGGAGAACGTCACCTCGAACCGGGTGCCGAGCCGTCCCTCCAGCTCCGGGGTCACAGCCTCCAGCCGGGCGCGGAACAGCGCCTCGTGTTCCATGGAGACCGTCAGGTGGAGACGCGCCGTCCCGTCCGCGTCGCGCACGAGCGCCGCCGCCTCCACGAGGTGTTCCTCGAGGGGGGTGCGAAGCTCCGACGGGTAGCGGTGGAACGGCAGCAGCCCCTTGGGGAGCGCCGCGAAGCCCAGGCCCTCGGGCAGCAGGAGGGCCTCGAGGACGCGCCGCGCCGGACGGACCGCCCCGAGGGGGGCCGGGCTGCCGCCCGGCGCCGGGATCCTCTCCCGCAGCAGGTCCCGGAACGGGAACTCCTCGAGGCGATCCAGGAAGGTCCGCAGCACGCGGACCTCCGCCGGGGGGTCCGCGCCGGCGGATCCGGGCTCCGTCCCGCCGTGAAGGCACGCCATCAGGTCGGCGAACATGCGCGTCGCGGCCCCGGAGGCCGGCACGAACTTCCGGCAGCGACCCGCCGCCGCGGCGCCGCCGTGCGCCTCCAGGAGAGGCCCATGCTCCTCCGGCCCGAGCGTCGCCAGCCCGTCTCCCGGTGTGCAGGGGCGCAAGACTCGCACCGACCTCGCGGGCCCCCGCAGCAGCCGCACCTGTCGCTCGAGCTCCGCCTCGTCCACGCCGTGGGCCGCCGCCCGCCGCCGGTCCGACTCGTCCAGCACTCGCTCACCTCCTTTGTGTCCTTATAGTATGCCCGAGAGCCCATGCGACCGCAGACCTCCTCCTCCGAGTTCGACCGGGGCCGCGACGACCCCCGGGGGATCCTCGCGGATCGGCTGGCCCGGGCGCCGGCGGACTACCTCGAGGGGGCCCTCCGGAACCCGGCCCTCGACGAGGATCTCGTCGTCCTCATGCTGCGGAACCGCGCGGCACCGGGGGCCCTGATCGAGCGGATCGCTCGCGACGAGCGCTACCGCGGCTCCCACGAGGTCCGCGCCGGTCTCGTGAGCCACCCCGCCAGCCCCCGGGGGGTCGCCATGAACCTCGTGCACCTTCTCTACTGGCGCGATCTCGCCCGGGCCGCCGACGACCCCCGGGTGCCGCCACCGGTCCGCAGGGTGGCGGTCCGGGTGCTGGAGTCCCGCATGGAGGAGATGACGCTGGGCGAACGCATCGCCCTGGCGCGCGCCGCCGGTCGTTCGGTGATCCTGGCGCTGCGGCGCAGCCGGGAACCGCGAGTCGTGGAGGCGCTCCTCGACAATCCCCGGATCGTGGAGGAGGATGCCGTGTTCCTGGCGAGCCGCACCGACGTGCCCGCCGACGTTCTCGGGGCGCTGGCGCGCAGCCGCCGGTGGAGCCCCCGCTATCCGGTCCGGCTGGCGCTGGTCCACAACGAGCGCAGCCCCGTCGGGATCGTCCTGGGGCTGCTGACGGGGCTGCTCCGTCGGGACCTGGAAGGGCTCCTGGTGAGTCACGGCGGGCCGCCGGTGATCCGGTTCGCCGCGGAGCGGGTGCTGCGCGCCCGGGCGGGAGCGCGGGGCCGTCGGGCGCTCTGAGGGTGTGGTTGCAGGGCCTGCGCCGCACCACTACAATTCCGCCGTCGTGCCGCTCCCGCGGCGAGCCCCACAACCACACCGGTGCCCGGCGATCGCCGCGGCCCGGACACCGCGACCGACCTGCAGGGATTGTCATGGCTTCCGGCCGAACCAGGGATTCGTCGTCCCAGCGACGGGCTCGACCCTCCGGAGGCGACGTGTCCTTCGGCGACGAGATCCGGCGAGAGCGCGAGGTACGGGGTATCGAGCTTTCGGAGATCGCGGAGTCGACGAAGGTCAACCGGCGCTTCCTGGAGGCACTGGAGGCTAACGACTTCGACGCGCTGCCCGGGGGGCTGTTCACCCGGGGATTTATCCGCGCCTACGCCACGCATATCGGCGCCGATCCGGACCGCCTGATCAACGCCTACCTCCTGCAGTTGCGGCAGACGAAGGAGACCCTGGGGGACGCGCCCCATTCCGGTCCGCGCCTGGAGGTGCACGAGCCCCACCGCGACCCGCCGGCGCGGCGGCGACGCCGGCTCTGGCCCGTCCTGCTGGCCCTGGCGGCGCTCGCGGCGGCGCTGGCCGTCGTCCTGCTGCCCCCGGGCCTGCTCTCCGGGGAGAGGACCGAGGCCCCGCGGGAGTCGCCACCGGTGCCCGCGGCGGTACCGGAGCGCGTCCTGGAGATCCTGGCCCGGGCGGAGAGCCGGATCCAGGTCAGCTGCTCGGGGGAGCCGCGCCTCGACCGCGTCCTGGCCGTCTCCGAGCGCGCGGTGGTCCGCTGCGCGGGAACGCTGCGGCTGGATGCCTCCGACGGCGGGGACCTCCTGCTCACGCTGGACGGCCGGGAGCTCGGCGCTCCCGGAAGCCCCGGCGAGGTCCTGCTGGGATGGAGCCCGCCCGCCCCTGCGGCGGCGCCGGACGCCGCCCCATGATGCCGGCTCCGGGGGCCCAGGGGCTGCTCGACCGGATGGCGTCCGGGGAGATCCCGGCGCAGGTGCGGCTCGCCGCCGCCCGGGGCGCGCTCCCCCTCCCCCCGGGAGACCTGCTGCGCATACAGGCCTACCTGGCGCTCCGGGACCCGGAGCCGGAGGTGCGCGAGGCCGCCGGGGCGACCCTGCGGGCCGCCCCGGTCGAGGAGACCGTGGCGCTGCTGGAGGGGGAGGGATTCTCCCGGGAGGCGGCGGAGGCGTTCGCCGCGATGGGGGACGCGCCCCTCGGTATCGTCACGTCGCTGATCCGCATCCGCGACTGCCCCGACGACCTGATGCTGCCCCTCGCGGGAAGGCCGGAGCCCGAGGTGATCGAGGCCCTGCTGCGGAACGAGGTGCGGCTGGGACGATCGACGGAGCTGCTCGAGGCGCTCGAGGCGAACACCGGTCTCAGCCCGGGGCAGCGCAGCCGCCTGCAGGAGATCCGCAAGCACCTCCACGAGGAGCCCGCCGCATCGCCGCCGGGGGCGGAGCCGGAGATCTCCGAGGTCGACGCGGATCTCCAGGCCGAGATGGAGGAGGCCATCCTCGCGGCGGAAGAGGAGGAGAGGAAGGCCCGGCAGGAAGAGGACCGGCCTCCCGTCACCGCCCCGGAGGGCCTCGGCCAGGAGAGCCTGACCGCCTACCAGAAGGTGATCAACCTGTCGCCGGCGGAGCGGGTGAAGCTGGCGTTCCAGGGGAACGCCGAGGAGCGGGCCCTGCTGATCCGTGACACGAACCGCGTGGTCTGCCTGTCCGTGCTGAAGAGCCCCCGGACGAACGACGGCGACATCGAGAGCTACGTGAAGATGCGGAGCCTCAAGGAGGACGTGCTCCGCGTGATCGCCTCCAACCGGGAGTGGCTGCGCAAGTACCCGATCGTCCTCGGCCTCATCCGCAACCCGAAGACGCCGGCGGGGATGGCGCTGACGCTCCTGTCACGCCTGCAGAACCGCGACCTGAACATCCTCGGTGGCGACCGCAACATCGCGGAGATCGTGCGCCAGCAGGCGCGGAAGACATTCGTCGCGCGCACGACCGGAGGACGGAAACGGCGATGAGTGGCCATCCGGTCGGATCGGGAGGGGCGTCATGCGGTTGCTGAAGGAGATCCATCCCCTCCTCGGGAGCTACCACCTCAAGTCGGGGATCTACCATTTCTACCGGAACGAGTTCTCCCAGGCCGTGAAGCACCTGCGCAAGGCCCAGGAGAACGTCGACGACGCCGACGATGCCGGCGAGTGGCCCACGATCCGCTTCTACCTGACGCAGACCTACACCTCCTGGGCGGAGGCGACCGAGGACGACGGCGACACCGAGGGCGCGATCGAGGCCTGCCGCAAGGCGCTGGAGCTGGAGCCCGACTTCCCCGACCTCCGTTTCCGGATGGGTCGCCTCCATGATCGCCGTGGGGAGCACGACCAGGCCGTGGAACAGTACCGACAGGCGGTGCGGGTGAACCCGAACTACGTCGACGCGCACCGCGCCCTCGGGTTCACGCTGCTGGAGCTCGGCGCGACGGAGGAGGCCGGCCAAGCCTTCTCCACGGTGCTCTCCCTGTCGATCGCCGCGGTCGAGACGCCCTACCGCAGGGGGATCGAGGCCCTCGAGGCCGGCGAGGTGGGCGCGGCGGAGCAGTCGATGCGCGAGGCCTTTCTTCGCCGGCCCGACCTTTTCGACTATCATTACCGGCTGGGCTTGCGGCACCTGAAGGGGGCGCGCTACGACGAGGCGCTGACCCACCTGGAAGCGGCCACGGAGCTCGGGCCCGGATTCGCGGACCTGCACAACTATCTCGGCGTGATCTACGCCGAGCTGGGACGCGCCCAGGAGGCCATCGCCGCATTCAAGCGCTCCATCGAGTGCAACGCGGACTACCTGGTGGCCCGGTTGAACCTGGCGTTCACGTACGCCAACGCCGGGTTCGTCCGGGACGCCGAGGAAGAGCTGCACCGGGTCCTCGAGCTGCAGCCCGGCTCACACCCCGCCCAGGCGAAGCTCGAGGAGCTGCGGGCGGCCAGAGAGGGCGGCAAGGCGCGCCGGATGCCGGCGGAATGACCCGACGGGAACCGAGGCGGGGGGAACCATGATCATCGAATGCGTCGGACGCTCCGACGTCGGCAGGAAACGCGATCACAACGAGGACGCCTACGTGGTGAACGTGGAGCAGGGGCTGTTCGCGGTGGCGGACGGCATGGGGGGCCACGCCGCGGGAGAGGTCGCCTCCCAGATCGCCATCAAGACGATCTCGGATTTCGTGATCGCCACGCGGGAGGATGCGAACGTCACCTGGCCGTTCGACTACGACGCGCACCTCTCCGCGAACGCCAACCGCCTGCGGACCGCGATCCGCCTGGCCAACCAGAAGATCTGCGAGACGATCCAGAAGAAGGACGATCTGAAGGACATGGGCACCACGATCGTGGGGGCGGTGATCCACCACGACATGACCGTCACCGTGGCCCACGTCGGCGACAGCCGGGCGTACCTCGCACGGAAGGGAAGCCTCCGGCAGCTCACGAGCGATCATTCCTGGGTGAACGAGCAGGTGAAGCTCGGGTTCCTGAACCAGGGCGACGCCGTCCGGCATCCGTTCCGGAACGTCGTCACCCGCGCGCTGGGGAGCCGCGGCAGTGTCGCGGTGGACCTGCTGGAGGAGTCCCTGGAGCCGGGAGATCGGATCCTGCTGTGCTCGGACGGTCTCAATTCCATGGTCGACGACGACGGCATCCTGGAGGCCCTGGAATCGGGGGGCGACGACCTCGAGGCGAGCTGCCTGGCCCTCATCGCCGCCGCGAACCGGAACGGCGGGGACGACAACATCACGGCGGTGGTGGCGCGCGTCCGGCCCTAGAGATCCCGGCGCGGTTGACGCCGTTCCAAGCGGTTCGTATACTGGGACTTCGAGCTCTCGTGCCCAAGGCCCCCGGAGCCGGGGTCCGGAAATCTCTCGAGTCCCTCATGCGCCGTCGTCTCGTACCTCTCCTCCTGGTCGTTGTTCTGGCCGCGGCGACGGCCCCCCCGGTCCTCGCGGTCTCGCTGTCCCGGATGCTGGATCGCCTCGAGGCCACGGCGGCCCGGGGAGTCACCGCGCCCCCGGAGCGCCTCGATGCGGCGCTCGAGGGAGAGCCCTACCCCATCGACTGCCTGTCGCCGGTGCTGCTCCGCGCCGTGCAGACCGGTCACGACAGCGCGGTCGCCCCGTGGCTCGAGCTCCCGGACCTGCCCGGAAACCGCACCTGGGCGGGCACCGCGGGGATCCGGATCCACTTCACGACGGAGGCCGCCTCGCCGCACCGTATCCCGCTCGGCAAGGGGGAGACCGCCGGGGGGCCCGCGCCCCGCTATGTCGAGCGCCTGGGCGAGGCGCTCGCCGCCGCGGTGGACCTGCTCGACGGACTCGGCTTCGGGGTCGCGGAGCGCAACCCCTGGATCGATGTCTACGTGGCGGACACCGGTCCGGGGATCTCGGGCTACGTGGTCCCCGCGCCGCTGGCACCGGGATCGACGGAGGAGCACCGGGGCGGCTCCCTCGTGATGAGTCGCGCGCTGCGGGACCCCGGGCCGGCCGCGGCGCATCAACTCGCCCA
>JASFRI010000153.1:0-9477 GCA_050115015.1 Acidobacteriota bacterium | reverse complement strand
GATCGCCATGTGGCACGTCATGCAGCGGTCGACCCGCGGGATGGTCGTGTAGTTGATGTCCTGGTGGATGTCGTTGATGACGACCTGACGGATCTTGAGTGTCGGGGCCATGATGTCGAGCACCGGCTCGTTGAGCAGGAAGCGGCTGCCCCACCAGGGCTCGATGTTCTCCAGCTTCGTCTGCAGGCGCCCGACCTGCTGCTCCAGGCGCGCGACGTCCTTCTCCAGGGCCGAGACGGCGCTGTTCAGCTCGTCCAGCCGGAGCTGGACGGCATCCCGGGCCTCCGTGGCTGCCGTCAGGTCGTTCGTCCGGTCGGCGACCTCCTGCGTCAGGCGGTCGTACTCCGCCCGCCATTCGTCGACCTCCTTCGTGTCCTCCGCCAGGGCGTGCTCGTACTCGTAGCGCGCCGTGGCGTAGTACGCCTTGGCGTTCCGCCACGCCTGCTCCACCGCATAGCGGTGGTCCTCGGCCTGCCGGAGCTCCTGCTCGGTCTCGCGGATCGCCCGGCGGTGGTCGCTCCGCGCGGCCCGCGCCTCGTCGAGACGCGCCAGGAGCTGGTCCATCTCCGCCGACGGGATCTCCTGCTCGGCCCGGGCGATCTCCTCGCGCGTGCGCTCCACGTCGTACCGGGTGAAATCCTGCTGCACCGCCTTCCACTGCCGGTTGTGATCGTCCAGGATGATCCAGACGACGACGACGGCCAGCGCCACGCTCCCCAGGGCGAACCAGCGCGTCAGCGTGGGTGTGTGGTAGTGGAGGTCAGAGCCTTTCTTCGCGGCCAACTTCCGCACCTCTTCCGCAGCGGGCCCCTAGATGTTCAGGAACCACTCCGGGAAATAGACGATGTACTTCAGGTTCAGGGTCCAGCGCAGTACCATCTTGATGGGCAGCGCCATCATGATGAGGATCAGCGATATCAGGAACTGGTAACGCAGGAAGCCGAGCTTGATGTAGGAACGCCGCAGCACCGTCCGCGCCAGCACCAGCGGCGGGATCGCCAGATAGGCCACCACCAGGATCACCCCGAACATCTCCCGGAGGAACATGTTCTCCGGGAGTCCGCGGCCGAGGATCTTGATCCAGATCAGCTCCGAGAGCTGGACGTTCACCAGCGGCTCGACCTTGTTCGGATCCCAGAACTCGTAGGGCCCATAGAAGTTCCAGTTCGGCCCGCGGAGGATCGTCCCCAGCAGGATCAGCAGCACCCAGAGCGGGATGAAGCCGAACAGGAACAGGGTGATCTCCCAGGACCGCTCCTTGAAGGTGTAGTAGCCGTTTCCCTTCGGGTTCACGTCCAGGTACGGCAGGGCGATCAGCCCGACGATGATCAGGCTGGGGAGCAGCACACCCGCGATCCAGGGGTCGAAGTAGACGAGCATCTCCTGAAGGCCCAGGAAGTACCAGGGGGCCTTCGAGGGGTTGGGGCTCTGCGTCGGGTTCGCGGGCTCCTCGATGGGGGCCTTCAGCAGGAGCGACCACAGCACCAGCACCACGGTGAGCACGATCAGGCAGATGAACTCGGTGTAGACCAGGTCGGGCCAGACGGAGATCTTCTGGACCGACTCGGCCTTCTCCGCCGGGGGCTGACCGACCTCCATGCGCCGGTCGTTCTCAAAGGCCTGCCGCAACCCCAGCCAGGTGAAGAACCCCACCGTGGCCATCATGATGACGATCGGCACGTTGTCCGGCTTCGCGATGATCACGTAGAAGTTCTCATCGGTCATGCTGAACAGGAAGAACGCGACCGCCGCGCCCAGGAGGACCAGCCCGCTGCGGACCGTGTAGAGGCGCTTGAAGCGCACGATCACGACGACCGCCACGATCGACAGCAGGAAGAAGATCGCGGGCGACGACAGGAAGTTGACGATGTCCTTGACGACCTGCATCAGAGCGGCCCGGAGATGCCGCCGTCCTTCCGGACGCGCCAGAAATGGACCGCCATGAGGACCGCGACCACCAGCGGAAGCCCGACGCAGTGCAGGACATAGAACCGCAGGAGCGCCCCCTCGCCCACGAAGCGTCCGCCCAGCAGGGCGAACCGGACGTCATCGCCGGCGTGCACCAGCTTGATGCCTCCCAGGGTCAGGAACTGCGCCCCGGGCCCTTCGTGGCCTAACAAGGGTGTCGCCCGGGCCATGTTCGTGCCCACCGTGATCGCCCACATCGCCAGCTGGTCCCAAGGCAGCAGGTAGCCCGTGAAGGAAAGCAGGAGCGTCAGCACCAGCAGGATCACGCCCACGGCCCAGTTGAACTCGCGGGGTGGCTTGTAGGAGCCGGTCAGGAACACGCGGAACATGTGCAGCCACACGGTGATCACCATGGCGTGGGCACCCCAGCGGTGCATCTCGCGCATGATCCCCAGCGGCACCTGCTCCCGGAGCTCGACGATGTCCATGTAGGCGTACTCCACCGTCGGACGGTAATAGAACATCAACAGTAGACCGGTGATGGTCTCCACCAGGAACAGAAAGAACGTCGTTCCCCCCATGCACCAGGTGAACCGGAGGCGCAGGCCCGAACGCCGGACCTTGACCGGATGGAGGTGCAGGAAGACGTTCGTGAGGACCGCCATGGCGCGGTTTCGGGGGTTTTCGGGCGGCCCGTGGCGGAAGATCGAGTTCCAGACCTGGGAGTCCCGGATGTAGGACATCAACCCTTTCTTGGCTGCCATGCTCTCCCCTCGGCCGCGCGCGGCCAGCCACCCTCAGGCACGAACAGGCACCGGCATCAGACCTCGAGAAACGAGGCCGGATCGGTCCACTGCCCCTTCTCCTGCTGGAAAACCACGTTCTTGTCGACGATGATCTGCCCGTCGTCGGCCAGCCCCACCTTGAGGCGCTCCAGCGGCCGCGGTGCAGGTCCCTCGAAGTTGATCCCGCTCTTGTAGTAGCCGCTGCCGTGGCACGGACACTTGAACTTGTTCTCCGCCTCGAGCCAGTTCGGCGTGCAGCCCAGGTGGGTGCAACGCGCCAGCAGGACGTAGAGCACGGGACCTTCCCGCACGACCCAGACCCGGTACTTCTCCTTGAAACGTGTGTCGACGACGCCGTCGGCGAAGTCCTCCGGGAATCCGACCTTGAACACGGAGGGCGGCTCGAACAGGACGTTCGGGAAGAAGTACCGCCCCATCGCCGTCAGGCTCGCCGCCGTCGCGGCGCTGAACGCGATCCACCCCAGCGCCAGCCAGTTCAGGAACTCACGCCGCTCCACCCTGGGGCCCGCCGGCTTCGCCGGGGCAGGAGGTGGCTTCGGGGGCGCCGCCGCGGGGACCTCCGCCACCCCCTCCGGCGTGCCGGGAAGGTCGGGATGCACCCTGGCGGCCCAGTCGGGCACCGACGGCTTCGCGGGGTCCGGAGGGCCCTGCGGGGCGGGCGTTTCCGGCGTTTCGGGCGAGCCGGACCCGTTCCTCGTTTCGTCTTCCGAAGACATAGAAATCCCGCCTTCTGTGAAATTTTTCTCTTGTGGGGCCGTACAGCCGCCGGGGTTCAGGTTCCCAAGGCGGTCAATTATAGCGACGGGATGTGAGGTGTCAACGCCTTGGCCCGAGCCAGAAGGACGTTGTCGATTCCGGCGAGGTAGATCACGTACTTCTGACCCGGGAGACTAGGAGGGGGCGCTGGTATCGCGGAGGAACTCAGCGGCCTCGCCGGCGGCGGCCCGCACCTCGAGGTCCGGATCCGAATCGGCGACGCGCTCCAGCAGCTCCTGGGCACCCGGTCCTCCGATCAACGCCAGCGCCCGGCTCGCGCTGATCATCGCCTCCGACTGCTGCGCCGGGGTGATCCCGTCCACGGCGCCGAGCTGGTCCCGGTCCAGCATGGACCGGAGGACCTGCCGGCCCGCCGGGTCTCCGATCTGGGCCAGCGCCAGCGCCGCGTTCCACCGGACATCCACCACCGGATCGTCGAGCAGGCCGGCCAGGGAAGGGGCCGCGGCGGCATCGCGGAGGCTCCCGAGTGCGAAGGCGGCGGTCTTCCGCACGCCGGGATCGGGGTCGGCGAGGACGGGGATCAGCGCCGGGACGGCGCGGGGGTCACCCACGGCACCGATGGCCCAGAGCGTGTAGATGCGGGTCTGCGGGTCCGGGTCGTCCAGCGCCTCGAGCAGCGCGTCGAGGGTCGAGGGGTCGGCCACCTGGCCGAGGGCCAGGGCCAGGTAGCGCCGCAGTTCCGGCTCCGCCCCCCGGGACTCGGTGAAAACCCGGGCGAGCTCGCGGACGAACGCCGGGTCCTTCGAGGCCTCCTCGTCGTAGGCCAGGAGCTTCGAGAGCTCGTACGCCGCCTGGAAGCGGCGGGCCTTGCTGCCCGCGCGGACCTGCGCCAGGTACTCCCCCGCATCCCGCGACTCCCCGGTCATCAGGCCGAAGAAGAAGAACAGGCCCACGCAGACGGAGATCACCACGAGCGGGATGAGGAAGAACTGGGCGATGACCAGGAAGGTCGGCCGGTCATCTTCCTCATCCAGAAGAGGTTCCGGCTCTTCCGAGACCGGATCCTTCTCCTGAAGCTCCTCCATGGCTGCCCCCCCGGCGACGGGTCCGCCGCGCTGCGCGGCAGTATAGCGCTGCGGGCCGGTGGCGGTGTGTGAGAGGATGAAGCGGAGAAAGGGAGGAGACGATGCGCGCTTTTCGCTGCCGGGGCGCCGCACGACACGGCGTTCCCGCCACCCTGCTGGCGGCCCTGGTGCTGGGAACGCCCCTTCCCGGCATGGCGGCCGGACCCTACGTCGAGGGATCGCACCTGACGTTCACCTTGCCGGACCTGGAGGGGATGCGCGTCTACGACGACGATGCCCGCTTCCAGGGGAAGGTCGTGCTCGTGGACCTCTGGGGGAGCTGGTGCCCTCCCTGCCTGACGGAGATCCCGACCCTCGTGGAGATGGGGCACCGCTACCGGGACAGCGGTCTCGTGGTCGTGGGGATCGGCTTCGAGCGGATGGACGCCGTCATGAAGCGCCGCGCGATCATGCGCTCGACCCGGGACCGCTACGGGATCGACTACCTCCTCCTGGACGGCGGCCAGGTCCGCGACGTGGCCGCGGCGCTGCCGACGATCCGGAACATCTCCGGCCTCCCGGTGCAGGTGCTCATCGGACGGGACGGGACCGTGGTCGAGACGTGGGCCTCCGCGGGCCACAGCAAGCGCTGGGAACGGAAGCTGGAGGCCCGGATCCGCAAGGCCCTGGGCCTCGACCGTCCCGGGGAAGACGGCAAGGCGAAGGAGCCGCAACCTCCCCCGCGGCGCTGACCCCCGCTCAGGGCCGCCGGTCCACGAGGCTGTAGACCGCCGGGATGATCAGCAGGGTCAGGACGGTGGAGGTGATCAGCCCGCCGATCACCGTCAGCGCCATGGGAGCGCGCAGCTCGCTGCCCGCGCCGAACCCGACGGCCATCGGCAGCAGACCCAGCACCGTCGTCGCGGTCGTCATCATGATCGGCCGCAGCCGGACCCGGCCCGCCCGCCGCAGCGCGTCTCCCTTTGGCATGCCCTCGCGGCGCAGCTGATTCGTGTAGTCGATCAGGATGATCGCGTTGTTGACCACGATCCCCGCCAGCAGGATCGCGCCGATCAGGACCACGACCGAGACGGTGACGTCCAGGGTCCACAGCGTGCCGAGGACCCCGATCACAGCGAAGGGCACGCTGAACAGGATCACGAAGGGGTGCAGCAGGGATTCGAACTGGCTGGCCATCACCAGGTAGACCATGAAGATCGCCAGGGAGATGGCGAGGCGCATGCTCCCGAAGGAGGTCTCCATCTCCTGCCGCTGGCCCCCGATGCTCCAGTCGAAACCCAGCGGCAGGTCCATGCGGGACATGGCGGCGTCGATGGCGGCGGAGACCGAGCCCAGATCACGCCCCTGCAGGTTCGCCGTCACGAGGGCCACCCGCTCCCCCTCCGCCCGCCGGATCTCGGCGGGGCCCTCGACCTCCAGGACGTCGGCCACCGCCGAGAGCGGGATCGCGGTCTTGTCCCGCTGGAACACCGTCAGTCGCCGCAGGTCCTCGACGCTGTCACGATAGCGCTCCTGGGCCCGCAGGCGGATGTCGATCTGCCGGTCCTCGCGCTGGATGTCCGTGGCCACCACGCCCTGGACCTTGGCGCGGACCACCTCGGCCACCGAGCCCAGCGTCAGCCCGAAGAAGGCCAGGCGGTCCCGGTCGAACCGGATCTGCAGCTCCGGGCTGCCCCCCTCGGTCGACGACTCCACGTCCGTCAGCCCGGGCATTCCCCTCATGACCTTCGCCAGATCGTCCGCGAGGCGTGACAGCAGGGTGAGATTGTAACCCCGGATCTCCACCTCCACCGGCGTGCGGAAGCTGAAGTAGCTCGGCCGGCCGAAGCGGTAGCGCAACCCCTCCTGCCGGTCCAGCACGGATCGAAGGGAGGCCATGAGGGCCTCCTCCCGCTCCCGGGTCACCGGCGGCGCCACCGTGATGGTCAGCTGTCCGATGTTCTCCCGGAGCTCGCCGGCGACGCCCCCCTGCTCGTTGGAGCTACCGGCGATGGCGTAGACCGACTGCACGCCGTCGAGACCCTCCACCGCCTCCTCCAGGACCGAGAGCCGTCGCTGGGTGATGTCGAGGTGCGTGCCGGGCGGAAGCTCCAGGTTCACGTGGAACTCCCCCTGCACCAGCTCCGGCACCAGCTCCCGGCCCAGCCCCGGCACCAGGAGCAGGCTGGCGACCAGCAGGATCAGCGCGGTCAGCACCGTGATCGCCGGATGCCCGAGAACGGCGTCCAGGGCCCGGACATAGGCACGTTCCAGGGCCGAGAACCCCGCCCCGAAGACCCGGAGCGGTGGCGCGAGGGTCCAGCCCACCGCCCTGCCGGCACCCCGCACCACCGCCGCGACGCCCCGGGCCAGCGCGGCGCCGACGCCGGCGGGAGGGCCGGAATCCACCGCTTCCCCGAACTCGGGCTCCGGGCGGAAGCGGCGGGACGCGAGCATCGGGATGAGCGTCAGGGCCACCACCAGGGAGATCGTCAGCGAGTAGGTCACCGTGAGGGCCTGGTCGCCGAAGAGCTGGCCCGCGATCCCCTCGACGAAGACGATCGGCACGAAGACGCAGATCGTGGTGAGGGTGCTGGCCACCACCGCCCGGGAGACCTCGCCCGCACCCTGGATGGCCGCGGAGACCTCGTCCAGCCCCTCGTCGCGGCGGCGCTGGATCGCCTCCAGCACGACGATGGAGTTGTCCACGAGCAGGCCGATGCCCAGCGTGAGCCCACCCAGGGACATGATGTTCAGCGAGATGCCCGAGAGGAACATCAGGAAGAACGTGGTGACCACGGAGATCGGAATGGCGATGCCGATGATCAGCGTCGGCTTCCAGCTTCGGAGGAACAGGAACAGCACCAGGATGGCCAGCAGGCCGCCGTACAGCGCCGTGCGCAGGACCTCGGACACGGACTGGCGGATGAACCGCGCCTGGTCCGTGATCAGGTCCAGCCGGAGCGCCGGGTCGAGCTGCTGCAGCCGCTCCCGGAGAGGGGCCAGGCTCGCCTGGACGGCGTCGGAGACGGTGACGGTGTTCGTCCCGCCCTCCTTGTAGACCGCGACCTCGACGCTCTCCTCGCCGTCGATCCGGGTGATGAGCTCGCGCTCCTTGTGCCCCTTGTAGATGCGGGCGACCTCTCCGAGCCGGACGATGGCACCGCGGCTGCTGTCGATGACGATCGACTGGAGGTCCGCGGGGCGCACGAACTCGTTGACCGTGCGGACGAGGTACTCGGTCTGCCCCTCCCGCAGGCGGCCGCCGGTCAGGTTGATGTTCTCCTGCGCCAGGCGGCTGACGACGAGATCCGCCGTCAGCCCCAGGTTCGCGAGCTGCCGCTCGTCCAGCTCGACCTCGATCTCCTCCTCCAGCCCGCCGCTGACCACCACCGCGGCCACGCCCTCGATCCTCTCCAGGGCCCGCTTGACCTGTTCGTCTCCGATGAGGCGCAGCCGGATGAGGTCCGCCTCGCCGTGCAGGCCGAGACGGAGGATCGGGTCGAGGGCGGGGTCGTAGCGCAGCAGCAGGGGGCGTTCGGCATCCTCCGGAAGCTGCAGCAGATCGAGCCGCTCCCGGACGTCCAGGGCGGCCAGGTCCATGTTCGTGTTCCAGGCGAACTCCAGGGTCACCTCGCTCCGGTCCGGGCGAGAGCTGGAGACCACCCGCACGACGTTGTTGACCACGCCGACCGCGTTCTCCACCGGCCGGGAGATCAGGCTCTCCACCTCCGCGGGCGCGGCCCCCTCGTACGTGGTGCGCACGGAGAGGGACGGATACGTGATGTCGGGCAACAGATCCGTGGCGAGGCCGCGGAAGGCGACGACCCCGAACACGACGGCGGCGACGGCGAAGATGAAGACGGTGACCGGACGCCGCGTGGAGACCTCGACGATCTTCAAGCCCGCCTACCCTCCACCCGCCTCGGCGCGCTCCCGCATCCGTTGCAGCCGCTCCTCGATCTGCTCCTCGGTGAGGCCGCGGGCCCGCATCCGCTCCTTGATCTGCTCGATCTGCTCCGGGGTCAGGTTCTCCGGGTCGAATCCCGGGCCACCCGCCGGCGCCATGGCCCCCGGGCCCGGGCGGAGGTCCTGCTCCGTCGCCGCGCCGGCGTCCGGCCGCGACGCGGCCCGCTCCCCGAGGATCTGGATCGGGGTGCCGTCGCTGAGGCCGTCCTGCCCGACCACCACGATGAGCTCCCCCTCCCGGAGCCCGGACACGACCTCCACCGCGTCGTCCTCCTCGAAACCCAGGGTGACCTCACGACGGGAGGCGTGGTCCCCGTCGGCCACGAAGACCGTGTCCCCGATGCTCTCCAGGGACAGGGCGGATTTCGGGATGACCAGGGCGTCGGGCCGGGTCTCCGCCTCCAGGTAGACCCTGGCGAACATTCCAGGCCGCAGCCGTTCCGGCTCCTTGGCCTCCAGCGTCACCTTGACGGTCCCGGTGGCGGCGTCCACCACCGGCCGGATCCGCAGCACGCTGGCGGGAAAACGCTCCCCGGGCCAGGACTCCACCTCCAGCCAGGCGCGCTGCCCTACCTGCAGCCGGGACAGGTCCCGCTCGGGGACCTGGATCGGACAGAGGAGGGGGTCGAAGTCGGAGATCCGGAACAGCGCCTGGTTCGCAGAGACCTGCTCCGCGGTGTCGACGTAGCGGGAGACGATCATGCCGCGGAAGGGGGCCCGGACCTCGGTGTACCCGACCAGGATTCGATTCGCCTCGAACTGCGCCTTGGCCGCCTCGAAGTCCGCCTTGGCCTGCTCGTAAGCCTCCGGGCTGATCAGCTTCTGGTCGAACGACCGTCTGCTCCGCTCGAGGACCTGGCGCGTCTCGTCGACCGTCACCCGGGAGATCTCCAGCTGCGCACGCAGCTCCTCATCGTCCAGACGGGCCAGCAGCTGGTCCGCCGCCACCCGGTCCCCCTCCTCGACGAGCAGCTCGCGGACGGGGGCCGCCACCCGGGCCACGATGTCCACCT
>JASFRI010000152.1:0-9522 GCA_050115015.1 Acidobacteriota bacterium | reverse complement strand
AGCAGCCGATTCCCGACACGACCACGAACTTCTCCATGGGGATGCCCAGACGGGGGAACAGGTTCTGGACCCCGTTCAGGATCGCGTAATCACCGCATCCGGGACACCAGCGGACCTCCTGGTCCGACTGGAAGTCCTTCTTGGTCAGCGTGGCGTTGGCCTCGGATTTCTCTTTCACTTCCGACATGAACTGATCTCTCCCGGGGTCGCCCGAATCGCGATCGGGCTCAACCCAGCAACTGGCGAACGCGTGCCATGATCTCCGAGGAGCGAAACGGCTGTCCCTGGACCTTCGAGTAGCTGATGGCGTCCACGAGGTAGCGGCCGCGCATCAGGAACGCGAGCTGCCCCATGTTCATCTCCGGGACCAGGACCTTCTCGAAGCGCCGCAGGATCTCGCCGAGGTCCCGCGGCAGCGGGTTCAGGTAACGCAGGTGGATGTGGCTGAGGGTGACCCCCTCGCTCCGGAGGCGACGGACGGCCCCCTTGATGGCGCCCTGGGTGGAGCCCCATCCGACGATCAGCAGCCGCCCGGAATCCTCGCCGTCGATCTCCGTCGGCGGGAACTCCTGCGCGACCCGCTCGACCTTCTCGGCGCGCAGCCGGACCATCCGTTCGTGGTTCTGCGGGTCATACGATACGTTCCCCGACACGTCCTCCTTCTCGAGGCCCCCGAGCCGGTGCTCCAGGCCGGGCGTGCCGGGGAGGGCCCAGTTGCGGGCCAGGGTCTGCTCGTTCCGCCGGTACGGATGGAAGCCTCCCTCGGGGGCTTCACGGACGATCTCCGGCGTGATGGTGGGCAGCTCGTCGACCTGCGGGATGCGCCAGGGCTCGGCGCCGTTGGCGAGGTAGCCGTCGGAGAGCACCAGGACGGGGGTCATGTACCGGACCGCGATCCGGGCCGCCTCGAAGGCGACCTGGAAGCAGTCCGCCGGCGTGGAG
Source organism: Acidobacteriota bacterium (assembly GCA_050115015.1). Lineage (GTDB taxonomy): Bacteria > Acidobacteriota > Polarisedimenticolia > CBDVAL01 > CBDVAL01 > JASFRI01. The sequence continues at coordinate 8,580 of JASFRI010000152.1, read as the reverse complement.
GCGCTCAGCACGGGCATCGGCGCCTCCCCGTTGCGGCCGAACATGGCCTGCAGCAGGTCCGCCTGCTCGGTCTTCGTGGGCAGCCCGGTGCTCGGGCCGCCCCGCTGGATGTTGAGGATCACCAGCGGCAGCTCCGTCATCACCGCGAGGCCCAGGGCCTCGCCCTTGAGGGCGAGGCCGGGGCCGCTCGTGCTGGTGGCCCCGAGCGCCCCGGCGAAGGAGGCGCCGATGGCGGAGCAGACCGCGGCGATCTCGTCCTCCGCCTGGAACGTGACGACGCCGAACTCCTTGTAATGAGAGAGCTCGTGCAGGATCGTGCTGGCCGGCGTGATCGGATAGGAGCCGAGGAACAGGTTCATCCCGGCCTTCTGGCTGGCGGCCACCAGGCCCAGGGCGAGCGCCGAGTTCCCCATGATGTTGCGGTAGTCGCCCTGCGGAAACGGGGCCGCCTCGACCTGGTAGACGTGGGGGAAGATCTCCGCCGCCTCGCAGTAGGCGTAGCCGGCCTTGAGGGCCGTGGCGTTCGCCTCCACGAGATCCGGGCTCTTCTTGAACTTCCGCTCGATCCACCGCATGGTCACGTCGGTGCGCCGCTGGTAGAGATAGAACATCATGCCCAGGGCGAAGAAATTCTTGCAGCGGTCCTTCACCTTGACGTTGAGGTCCAGGTCCTTCAGCGCGCTCCGGGTGAGCTCCGTGATCGGCACGGCGAACACGCGGTAGGCGGACAGGGTGCCGTCCTCCAGGGGGTTGGCCTCGTAGCCGGCCTTCCGGAGGTTGGTCTTCTCGAAGGCGTCGGTGTTCACCACGAGCATCCCGCCCTCGGGCAGGTCCTTCAGGTTGGTCTTGAGGGCGGCGGGGTTCATGGCGACCAGCACGTCCGGCTGGTCCCCCGGGGTGTGGATGTCGAAGCTGCTGAAGCTGATCTGAAAGCCGGAGACGCCCGGCAGCGTGCCCGCCGGGGCGCGGATCTCGGCGGGGAAGTCGGGAAGGGTCGCCAGGTCGTTCCCCTCCACCGCCGTGGCGGAGGTGTACTGGTTTCCCATGAGCTGGATGCCGTCTCCCGAGTCCCCCGCGAAGCGGATGATCACGCGTTCGGTCGTCTCGACGGACGGGGACTGGGCCTGGGCTTTGGTCGACTTCGTCTCGGTGCTCATTTCGGGTCGCAGTGCTCCTTGCGAATCCATCGTCAAGCGGGATCCGCGTGGTTCACGTTCGTCGCGGAATGCACGAACCCCCTCACAGGCCGTGCTTCTCCTTCAATATACAACAAATGGCGCACATCTTCCGGGCCGGTCCCGTGTGGGAGCGCCGTCGATGACTCATCCGCGGGAGAGGATCCAGAGGAGGGACCGTCGCTGACGCGGATCGAGCCGGCCCGCGGATGCCGCCATCTCCACGGCAAGCCGGGAGAGCGACCGGTAGGCTGCCTCCAGGTCCCGTGGCCCCTCTCGCGCGAGCCAGGCGCGCTGCTCGGCGACCACCCCTGTCTCGCCGCGGGCGGCCGGGCCGGTGAGCGCCGCGGTGGGGGAGCCGCGCTCCAGGTTCGCGAGCGTGGCCCGCAGGAGGGGCAGGAGGGCCCGCAGCGCGGCCTCCGGCGAGGCGCCCCCTCTCGCCGCGAGGCCGCTGGCCCCGGCCACCAGCGCGACGAGCAGGTTCGAGCACAGCACCGCGGCGATGTGGTACGGGATCCGGGCGTCGGCGGGCACCTCCAGGGCTCGGGCCCCGAGATCGCGGATCATGCGGCGCGCCACCCGCACCGCGGCGGCGTCCCCGCCGATGCCGAAGGTGCTGCCCGCCAGGTTCCCCACGTCCGCGGGCCGGCCCGCGAAGGGCAGGAGCGGGTGGAGGCGCGAGAGAATCGCACCGCGCCGGGTCAGGGCGCCGAGCTCCGCGGTATCCGCGGTGCCGCTGGCGAACAGGACGAAACGACCGTCCCAGCGCTCCTCCGTCCGGCAGAGCCGCTCCGCGACCTCGCCCAGGGCCGAGCTCGGCACCGTCAGCAGGACGCCGTCGCAGCCGCGGGCCGCGGCGGCGGCCGAGACGGAGGCGACCGCACCCACCCTCCGGGCCAGCGACCGTCCCGAGGCGGCCCGACGGCCGGCGACGCGCCGCGGGGGCCACCCCGCCGCCCGGAGCCCGAGGGCGAGGGCCCTGCCGACGCGGCCCGGGCCGATCAGGGCGTAGGACGGCCGGGCGTTCATGGTGCCGACGGCTCGCCGCGCAGGGCTTCGATCAACGCGGTCATCGCCTCGGGGAGCGGGGCGGCGAAACGCAGTGGCCGCCCGTCCACGGGATGGTGAAAGGCCAGCCGGTGGGCGTGCAGGGCGAGCCGGTCGAACCCCCGCACCGCGGCGCGCTGGCCGGCGTCGCGCAGCCGCTGCCAGCCCGCACCGCCGTAGGCCCGGTCGCCGACGACGGGGTGGCCCAGCGCCCGTAGATGCGCCCGGATCTGATGCGTACGGCCGGTCTCGATCCGCAGGGCCAGGACGCTGAACCCCGGCAGGGCCTCCAGGACGCGGTAGCCGGTACGGGCGTCGCGGAGGCGGGTTCCCCGGGTGGACATGGTGGTCCGGCGCCTGGGATCGCGCCCGATGGGAAGCTCGATGCGGCCCTCGGGAGGCGCCGGCCTTCCCCAGCAGAGGGCCCGGTACTCCTTCTCCACCTCGCGTCGCCGGAAGGCGTCGGAGAGGGCCCGGTGGGCGTCGTCCCGGCAGGCGACGACCATGAGGCCGGAGGTATCCCGGTCCAGGCGGTGGACGATCCCCGGCCGCTGCGAGCCGCCGATCCCGGACAGCCCCACCCCGAGGGCCAGTAGCCCGTGGACCAGGGTTGGGCCGCGGGTCCCGGCTCCCGGATGAACCACGAGGCCGGCGGGCTTGACCAGCACGAGGAGCGCGTCATCGCGATAGACCACCTCGAGGGGCATCGCCACCGGCTCCAGGAGGGTCGGCGTCGGTGCGGGGGGAGCGACCTCGACGGACTCCCCGCCCCGCAGCCGGCGGCCGGGCGCCGCCGGGCGCCCGTCGACCCGGACGTGACCGTCGCGGATCCACCGCTGCAGCCGCGTCCGGCTCCACCGGGGAAGCCGGCGGTGGAGCCAGGCGTCCAGGCGGCTTCCGGCGTCGTCCGCGGCGGCCGTCAACCGCTCCGGAGGCACGGGCTCACCGGGCATCGTCCCGGCCCCGTCCCGCGCCCGGCTGGCGCCGCGCCAGCCGCACCAGGAACCCGGCCGCGAGCAGCGCCCCGACCAGGGCGATGGCCTGCGAGGTCGACAAGGGCCCGACGGAGCCGCGGGGGTCGCCACGGTACATCTCCAGCCAGAACCGCGTCACCGAGTAGAGGCCGATGTAGCTCCAGAACACGACCCCGGGTCTCCAGGCCCGCCGGCGGGCGATCCGCCAGAGCAGCAGGAGCAGGCCGCAGAGGAGCAGCGCGTTGATGGAGAGGTAGATTTGCGACGGATGCCGGGGAATGCCGAGGGGTACGCCGGTGATCCGAGCCGCGGCCGGATCGGTGAAGGTGATCGCCCAGGGCAGCTCGCTGGGGCGACCGTAGCAGCAGCCGGCCGCCAGGCAACCGAGCCGGCCGACGGACTGGCCGAGGGCGATGGCCGGTGCGCACGCGTCTGCGGTGAGTCCGACGGGCAGTCCGGCGCGTCGGGCGTAGAGGGCGGCGGCGGTGGCGGCGGCGGCGAAGCCGCCGTAGTAGACGCCGGCGGCGCGCCACGACGTCAGGAGCGCGGCGGGGTTCGCGGCGTAGTACCGCCATTCAACCAGATAGAGGGTGAGCTTGGCCCCGAGGATGCCGCCCACCAGGATCCACACCCAGAGGCTCGTGAGCTGCTCGGGGTCGAGGCCGTCCCGGCGGCCCAGGGTCTGCAGCAGCCGGAGGGCGAGCAGGAACGCCACGGCCATCAGCAGCCCGTACGTGGGCAGCTCCAGCGGCCCCAGGTGGACGAGGACCGGGAACACCTAGGGCTCCTCCGCGGCGCCGGTGCTTGCCGCCTGCGCGGAGCCGCCCAGCAGGGCGTCGAGGAGGATGAGACCGACGCCGACGCAGATCGCCGAATCCGCGACGTTGAAGGCGGGCCAGTGGTGGTCCCTCCAGAACACGTCCAGGAAGTCGATCACGTGCCCGAGCCGCAGCCGGTCGACGAGGTTTCCGGCGGCGCCGCCGAGGATGCAGGCGAGGCCGGCCCGCAGCAGGGGCTGGTACCGTGGTGCCCGCAGGAGGAAGTAGGTCAGGCCGACGCAGGCTGCCAGCGGGATGCCGCTGAACAGCACCGTCCGCCAGAGATCGGGGAGGTCCCGGAGCAGGCCGAACAGGCCGCCGCGGTTGACGATGAAGTGGAGCTGGAACCAGCCGGGCACGACGGGGACGCGCTCGCCGGGGGCGAGGGCCGAGACGATCCACGCTTTGGTGAGCTGGTCCGCGGCGACCAAGGCGGCCGCGGCGCCGAAGGGCCCCCATATCCCGGGCGAGCCGGCGGCGGGACGGGACATCAGCGCCCGCGGGTCCCGAGCAGCGCGGTGACCACAGGCAGGCAGCGTTCGCAGAGCTCCGGCATCTCCTGGGACTCGCCGACGTGCGTCGAGTAGTTCCAGCAGCGCCCGCACTTGCTCCCCGCGGCCCGGCGGACGCCGACCGCCAGCCCCGGAACGGACTCCGAGCGGTAGGCGTCCGGTCCCGGGTCCGCGAAGCGAACCTCGGAGACGATCAGGTAGAAGCGCAGGTCCTCGCCGAAGGAGCGCAGGAAGGCGACTGCCTCCTCGTCCCCGTCGAGCACCAGGCACGCCTCGAGGGAGTTTCCCACCTGCTTCGCCTGCCGGGCGGTCTCCAGGGCACGGCTGACCTCCTCGCGGATCTGCCAGAGGCGCTCCCAGCGCTCGCCGAGGCCGGGCTCCTCGGGCAGGTTCGCCGACGCGGGAAACTCGGTCAGGTGCACCGAGGCGGCAGGGCTGGACGAGGGCGGAAGGTGGCTCCAGACCTCCTCCGCCGTGAAGCAGAGGATGGGCGCCATCAACCGGCACAGACCGTCGGCGATCCGGTGCATCGCCGTCTGGGCGGAACGCCGCAGGGGAGCGTCCGGAGCGGCGGTGTAGAGGCGGTCCTTCAGGATGTCCAGGTAGCGGGCGCTCAGCGTCACGGTGCAGAAGTTCAGCAGCGCGTGGTAGATCGTGTGCAGCTCGTTCTTGCGGTACGCTCGGGTCACGCGATCCACGAGGGCGTTGAACTCGGTCAGGGCCCACCGGTCGATCTCGGCGAGCTCCTGCAGCGGCCGGCAGTTCTCGGTGGGACGGTAGTCGGCCAGGTTGCCCAGCAGGAACCGGAAGGTGTTCCGGATCTTGCGGTAGGCGTCCGCGTTGCGGCTGAGGATCTCGTCGGAGATGCGAAGGTCGTCGAGGTAGTCGATCATCGCGACCCAGAGACGCAGCACCTCGGCACCGTGATTCCCCGCCACGTCCATGGGGGAAACGGTGTTCCCCAGGGACTTCGACATCTTGCGGCCGTCGGAGTCCAGGGCGAAGCCGTGGGTGAGGACGCTCCGGTACGGCGACTGGCCCCGATCCGCCACGGCCACGAGCAGCGAGGAGTGGAACCAGCCCCGGTACTGATCGTGCCCCTCGAGGTAGAGATCCGCGGGCCAGTGCAGGTCCTTGCGCTTTCCCAGCACGGCCGCGTGGGACACCCCCGACTCGAACCAGACGTCGAGGATGTGACGCTCGGGGGTCACCGGGGGCTCCCCGCACTCCCCGCAACGCGCGCCGTCCGGGACGCGGAGGCGTTGCGCCTCGTCGCCATCGTCGAACCAGATGTCGGAGCCGTGCTCCCGGAACAACGACGCCACGTGGGCGAACAGCTCCGGAGCCGTGTACGGGTGGCCCTGCGGGCATCGCAGCACCGGGATGGGCACTCCCCAGGTGCGTTGGCGCGAGATGCACCAGTCCGGCCGGTTCTCCACCATCTGGTAGATCCGCACCTCACCGAAGGCCGGCGTCCACTCGACCTTGCGGATGGCCTCCAGGGCCCGTGTCCGCAGCCCATCCACCTCCATGGAGAGGAACCACTGCTGCGTGGCCCGGAAGATCACGGGACGGTGGCAACGCCAGCAATGGGGGTACGAGTGTGCGAAGGGCTCGGCGTGCAGGAGCAGTCCACGAGAGCGAAGATCCTCGACGATCTCCGGGTCCGCCTCGTGCACGTGCTTGCCCTGATAGCGGGGCACGGCGTCGGTGAACCGTCCGCCGTCGTCCAGGGGCGCGAAGGTCTCCAGCCCGAAGCGCTGCCCGAGGAAGAAATCGTCCGCGCCGTGTCCCGGTGCCGTGTGCACCAGGCCGGTCCCCTGGTCCATGGTGACGTACGGCGCCGGAAGGACGGGGAGCGTCTCGTCCGGGGTGCGCGGGAACGGCGGTGTGTAGCGCAAGGCGTCTCCGGTGTCGGAGGCGAGGTCGGAGCCCCGCACCTCGAGGAGGGTGCGGGGGGAGTTCCACCCGAGCGCCTCGGACACCGTGTCGAGAAGGTCGCGCGCCACCAGGTAGACCCCGCCGCCGTCCTCCACGAAGACGTAGAGTCGATCCGGATGTACGGCCACGGCGCGGTTCGAGGGCAGGGTCCACGGCGTCGTCGTCCAGATCACCAGGGCGGCGGCGCGGTCGCCGAGGGCCGGGAAGCGCTCTCCGGGAGCCGCGAGAGGGAACCGCACGTACACGGCGGTGGAGGTGTGGTCGCCGTACTCCACCTCGGCCTCCGCGAGCGCGGTCCGGCACCGCGAGCACCAGTGCACCGGCTTCAGGCCGTAGTACGCGGCCTGCTTGCCGAAGAACACCCCGAGCTGCTCCACGATGGTCGCCTCGTACTCCGGATCCAGCGTGCGGTAGATGTCCTCCCGATGCCGATCCCAGAGCACGCCGAGGCGGCGGAACTCCTCCCCCTGGATGCGGATGTACTTCTCCGCGTATTCCCGGCAGCGACGGCGGACCTCCAGGGCGGTCATGTCGCGCTTCCGCGGCCCGAGCTCGCGATCGACCCGGTGCTCGATCGGGAGGCCATGACAGTCCCAGCCGGGGACGTAGGGCGCGTCGTACCCCATCATGTTCCGGGAGCGCACGACGACGTCCTTCAGGATCTTGTTCAGGGCCTGGCCGATGTGGATGTTGCCGTTGGCATAGGGCGGTCCGTCATGGAGGACGTAGCGCTTGCGCCCTTTGCGGGCCTCCCGGAGCTTGCCGTAGAGGTCCATGCCGTCCCAGCCTTCCAGGATCTCCGGCTCCCGCCTCGGCAGGTTCGCCTTCATCGGGAAATCGGTCCTGGGGAGATTCAGGGTCGACTTGAGGTCGATCTCGCCGTCTTCCCTGCGGGTCGCTTTCGGCATTGGCCTCGGGTTCTGCGCGGGCACCGGTATTCGGCGGAACCGGGCCGAAGGGGGAGCGAAAGGGTAAAAAAATAGCACACCGGGGCCGGGGAGCGTCAAGGCGGCGGGCGCGCAGTGGCCGCAAGTCCGCAGATCCTTGACCCGACAGGAGTTCTCGGATAATCTCCCACCTTCCGGGAAGGCGGCGCCGGCCGCCTCAGGACCCGTCCCAGATGCCGCACGTCTACCTGGACCACAACGCCACCTCGCCGCTGCTGGAGTGCGCGGCGCGCGCCATGCGGGACGCCGTCCGGGGGGCTCGCGGCAACCCCTCGAGCGTCCATCGAGCCGGCCGCGAGGCGCGACGGGTTCTCGAGGAGGCGCGGGGTTCCCTCGCCCGGTGCATCGGGGGCGCGCCGGGGGGGCTGGTGCTCACGAGCGGGGCGACCGAGGGGAACAACCTCGCCCTCCACGGACTCTTCCCCTGCGCCGAAGCCGCCGCGCCAGTGCGGGGGACCGTGGTGACCACGGCGGCGGAGCACGCCTCCGTCCGGGCGCCCTGCGATCGACTGCGCCGCCGGGGCCACACGATCTCGGTCCTGCCCGTCGCGCCGGACGGGACGGTCGCGCGGGAGCGAGTCCGGGATTCCCTGGCCGGCGACGCGCGTCTGCTCTCGATCCAGCTGGCCAATCCCGAGACGGGGGTGATCCAGCCGATCGCCGAGCTGGCCGCGGAGGCCCGCCGGGCCGGGGTGGTGATGCACGTGGACGCGGCCCAGGCGCTGGGACGCATCCCGGTGGACGTGGAGGCGCTGGGGGTGGATCTGCTGACGCTCTCGGCCCACAAGCTCGGGGGACCGGTGGGCGTCGGCGCCCTGTGGGTGCGGGAGGGCCTGAAGCTCGCCGCCTGGATCGAGGGTGGCGGGCAGGAGGGGGGGCGGCGAGGCGGCACGGAGAACGTCGTGGGCGCCGTCGGGTTCGCCGCCGCCGCCGTCGCCGCCCGCGATATCGCCCGGATGGCGGCGCTGCGGGACCGGCTGGAGGAGGGTCTCTGCGCGGCCTGGCCCGGGGCCGTCGTCCACGGCGCCGGCGCGCCCCGGCTTCCCAACACCACCTGCATCGGCTTCCCGGGGCTCGACGGTCCCTTCGCGCTCGCGCGCCTGGACCTCGAGGGGATCGCGGCCTCCCTGGGCTCCGCCTGCTCGATCGGCACGATGCGGCCGTCC
>JASFRI010000151.1:0-9599 GCA_050115015.1 Acidobacteriota bacterium | reverse complement strand
ACCCTTGCGCTCCAGTTCCCGGAACACGTCCCAGGTCGCCCAGCGCGGCACCAGCAGCGAGTTCGCGATCAGCACCCGCGGGGCATCGGCATGCGTCCGGAAGACCCCGACCGGCTTGCCGGATTGCACCAGCAGCGTCTCGTCGTTCCCGAGCTCCTCGAGGCAGCGCACGATGGCGTCGAACGCCTCCCAGCTACGCGCCGCCTTGCCGGAGCCGCCGTAGACGATCAGCTCGTCGGGTTTCTCCGCCACCTCGGGATCCAGGTTGTTCATCAGCATCCGCAGGGCGGCCTCCTGCCCCCATCCCTTGCAGCGCAACTGCGTGCCCCGGGGGGCGCGGATCGTCCTCGTCGTCGTGGTCATGGCTTCCTCACTCCAGCGGTCCGGTGACCGACTCGGCGGCGCGGAGAAGCTCCCCGCGACGCACCAGCTCCTGCATCCGCTCGATATCGTCGCCCATCATCCGGTCCGCCGTCAGACCGGCGATGTCGCGGCGAATCCTCTCGTGGACGGCCCCGACGGCGCGGGCCGGCCGCAGGGGGGCCTCCAGGTCCAGGGCCTGCGCGGCGGCCAGCATCTCCAGGGCCACCACCGTCTCGGTGTTTTCCACGACCTCCATCGCCTTGCGCGCCGCGTGTGTGCCCATGCTCACATGGTCCTCCACGTCCGCGGACGTGGGGATGGAGTCGACGCTGGCGGGGGAGGCCAGCACCTTGTTCTCCGACGTGAGCGCGGCGGCGGTCACCTGCACCATCATGAAGCCGGAGTTGAGCCCCGGGTTCTCGGGCACGAGGAAGGCCGGGAGCCCGCTGAGGTGCGGGTTCACCAGCCGGTTCAGCCGGCGCTCGGAGATGGAGGCCAGGTCGGCCATGGCGATGGCCAGCAGGTCCAGGACGTGCCCGACGGGAGCGCCGTGGAAGTTCCCTCCGCTCAAGCTCTCCCCCTCGTCCGGAAAGACGAGGGGATTGTCGGTGGCGGCATTGATCTCGACGGCCAGCACGCGCCCGATGTGCTCCAGGGAATCCCGCACGGCGCCGTGGACCTGGGGCGCGCAGCGCAGGGCGTAGGAATCCTGGACCTTCCCGCAGTTGCGGTGGGACTCCATGATCTCGCTGTCCGCGAGGAGGGCCCGCAGGACGGCGGCGGAGCGTATCTGGCCCCGCTGCCCGCGCGCCGCGTGGATGCGGGGATCGAAGGCCCGCACGGTTCCCTGCAGCCCTTCCACGGCCATCGCCGTCGCCAGGTCGGCGTGGCGCGCGACGTTCCAGGCGCGCTGCAGGGCCAGGACGCCCTGGGCGGTCATCACCGCGGTGCCGTTGATGAGCGCCAGGCCCTCCCGGGGCGCCAGCCGCACGCGCTCGAGGCCGTTCTCGGCCAGCACCTCCGCCGCGGGACGCAGGTCCCGTCCGTACCGGAGGAGCCCCTCCCCGATGAGCGGCGCCGCCAGGTGAGCCAGCGGGGCCAGGTCGCCACTGGCGCCGACCGAGCCCTTCCGGGGCACCCGGGGCAGCAGGTCCCGGTTCAGCAGCTCCAGCAGCGCCTCGACCACCTCCGGCCGGATGCCCGACAGACCCCTGGCCAGGGTGTTGGCGCGCAGGAGGAGCATCGCCCGGGTCGTGGGCGGGTCGAACGCCGCGCCCACACCGACGCAGTGGCTGAGGATGAGGTTGCGCTGCAGCTGGTCCAGCTGGTCCGGGGGGACCCGGGTGCTGGCGAGCGCGCCGAACCCGGTGTTGATGCCGTAGACCACGGTGCCCTCGGAGAGGATCCGTTCCACCACGGCACGGGACTCACGCATGCGCACGCGCGCGGCAGGGGAGAGCGCCACCCGGACCCCGCCGCGGCTGGCGGCCTCGACGGCCTCCAGGGTGAGGGAACAGCCATCCAGCTCCAGTCCGGACTGCGTCAACGGGACCTCCGAGGGCGGATCTCGCCACGGGTGGGGCGCGCGTGGACACGCGCGTGAGGCATGTTACCCAAGGCCCCTGGCCCGGCACAAGGCCGCCTGCCGATGCCGCGTCCACCCGGTGACATGCCGGAAGTGTAACGGTCCGTTGCTCTTGACGCGACAGGTTGCTATATTCGGGAGGATCCGGCGTGTGCCGCGTGCCCACGGGGAGAGGGCGAGTTGATCGTTCGCTGTCCACAGTGCAGGGAGGAGACCCGGCTCCGGGAGTATAGCCCGGAGGAACGGGTCGTCAGCTTCCTGTGCCCGTCCTGCGAGTCCATCGTCCGGATCGACCTGGCGATGGACGAGGTCAAGTCCTCCAGCGCGGCGACCTCGTTCGACCGGACCGAGCACGCCCGCCGCATCCTGGTCGCCGACGACACGAACCTGGTCCGGGTGATGATCCGCGACCTCCTGGAGTCGGCCGGCTTCGAGGTGCTCGAAGCGGCGGACGGCGAGGAGACGATGCGACAGATGCGGGACCAGCACCCCGACCTGCTCCTGCTGGACCTGCTGATGCCGAAGAAGACCGGGTTCGACGTGCTGCGGGAGGTCCGCCGGGATCGCCGGGTACGGGACATCCCGGTCCTCGTCATGAGCGGGGTCTACAAGGAGGACATCCTGAGCTTCCTGCAGCAGCTCGGCGCCCGGGGCTTCATCGACAAGGAGACCCTGGAGGACAATCTCGTCTTCCGGATCAACGCCGTCCTGCCGCCCGCCCCCCCGCACGTCTCCGCCTGAATCCGGCGGTTGTGGGTGGCCGCCTCCTCTGCTACGATCCCGCCGCCTCGAACAAGGAGCCTGGAACGGCCATGAACGACCAGCGTGTGTCCCCGTCCCGGGGCGGGATGCGCCCGCAGACCGGGCTCGCCGTGGTGGGCGGGCAGTGGGGAGACGAGGGGAAGGGAAAGATCGTCGATCTTCTCTCGGGAGCGGCGGACGTCGTCGCCCGCTACCAGGGCGGCCCCAACGCCGGCCACACCGTCCATGCCGGTGGCCGCAAGTTCCAGCTCCACCACGTGCCCTCGGGGATCCTCCATCCGGAGACCACCTGTATCGTGGGCAACGGGATGGTCCTGCTGCCGGGCTCCTTCCTGGAGGAGATGCGGACGCTGCGCGAGGCCGGCATCCGCCTCGAGGACCGGCTGTTCATCTCCACCCGGGCCCACGTGATCTTGCCCATCCACGTCGAGCGGGACATCACGGAGGAGGAAGCCGGGGGTGGGATCGGGACGACGCGACGGGGCGTGGGTCCCGCCTACGAGGCCAAGTACTCCCGGCACGGCCTGCGGGTGGAGGACCTCCTGGATGCGGACCGCCTGCGGGCCCGGCTGGAGCGTGCGGTGCCGGCGGGCCAGGTGGCCTCGACCCTCGAGGCGCTGGGACCGTTCATCGACGCGATCCGGCCCCACGTCGACGATACGGTGGTCCGGCTCAACGACCACCTCGACGGGGGAGACCGGGTGCTGTTCGAGGGGGCCCAGGGGACGCTGCTGGACGTGGATCACGGCACCTACCCGTACGTGACGTCGTCGAGCTCCTGCGCCGCCGGCATCAGCGCCGGCCTCGGCGTGGGCCCCACCCGGGTGGGCGCGGTCCTCGGGGTGATGAAGGCCTACTGCACCCGGGTTGGCGCCGGGCCGATGCCCACGGAGCTGCGGGACGAAGTGGGCGATCGGCTGCGGGAGCGCGGCCGGGAGTACGGGACCACCACCGGCCGCCCCCGGCGCTGCGGATGGTTCGACGGGGTGGTGGCGCGGCACGCGGCCCGGATCAACCACCTCGACGCCATCGCCCTGACGCTGTTCGACGTCCTGGACGGGTTCGACTCCCTGAAGGTCTGCACCGGCTATCGCCATGCCGGCCGGGAGCTCCCGGGGATGCCCGGCGAGATGTGGCGGCTCGAGGAGGTGGAGCCGGTCTACGTGGAGGTGCCGGGCTGGCGGTCGGACACCACCGCGATCCGCGGGTTCGATGATCTGCCCGAGGCCGCCCGGGACTACCTCCGCCTCGTCGAGGAGCTCTGCGGCTGTCCGGTCGCCCTCCTCTCGGTGGGGCCCGACCGGGAGCAGTCCGTGATCCGCGCCGGCACCCCGATCGCCGCCTGGGTACCGGGACACCCGTCGACCGCCGGCGGTTGAAGCCCCGGCAGGGGAATGATACGTTGCCGCCCGCACCGGGAGGGCCGTTAGCTCAGGGGTAGAGCACCTGCCTTTTAAGCAGAGGGTCGGAGGTTCGATTCCTCCACGGCTCACCACCGGCCGACCGCGGGAGGTAAAGCCATGCACTCTTTCCCGATGGCCGGCTGGCTCGCCGCCACCGCGCTCGCCGTCGCCGGCGTACCCGAGGGAACGGAGCATCTGTGCGGGCGCCAGTACCTGGACGTCAACTGCGACGGCATCGACTTTCTCCACTGCCAGCCGTACGACCTGGACGGCGAGGTCTTCGGCGACTGCATGCCGGACGGTGTCCCGGACGACTTCTGGACGCTGTACGATGGCGACTTCGACGGCGTGGCGGAGCCGGGCAACCCCGCCGACACCGTGATGCAGGTTCCGGATGGCCTGCCCGACGGTAAGGACTACAATCCGTCTTGCGACCGTCGCTTGCAGGATTCCTTTCAAACTGTGGATGCGTTCCTCTTCGACATCGACGATCCGTCCCGCCTCCTGATCGGTGCGCCGTCGGGCGTCGACGGCGACATCCTCCGCGGTCGGGTGTCACAGCTCCGTCTGGCGCTGGCCACCGCGGTCGGCGGGAGCGTCGAGACGCAGATCGCCCTGGGCCCCACGACCTGCGTGGCGGAGGATGTCCCGAGCGGCTGGATCGTCGATCCGGAGGTACCGTCCGCCGGCGAGGCCTACTTCTACGTGGGGCGCTGGCCCTCGCAGGGCGCGCTCGCTCCCAATACCCCGATCCCCTACGGCTTCAGCCGGTGCCTGCCGCGCGTCCCGGGACCGCTCGGCGCCGACTGTGTCCCCTAGATCCGTCGCATCCCCCGGGGTTGACGCTTCAGCGCCGGGAATAGTAAATTGCCCGCTCCCAGGCAGTTCCCCTTCGTCCCCATCGTCTAGTCTGGCCTAGGACGCCGGCCTTTCAAGCCGGTAACACGGGTTCAAATCCCGTTGGGGACGCCATCCCGTCCACCGCACGGACGCCTCAGTCCACCACGTGCCACCGGGTCTGGCGGCCCGCCAGGTAGATGACGCGTTCCCCGTCGAACCATGCGCCCTGCTCGAGCTTGATCTGCACCGGCTGCCCCTCCCATTCCGGGACGGGGACGATCACGTTCCCCTCGATGGCGTAGACGGTGTCGGGGTGCAGCGGCCAGTCGCCCCGGACCGGCGTGGGGCCCTGGTTGTCCCACATGCCGATGGTGGGGCCGGGGCCGTGGCCGAAGAAACCCAGGGGATGGCTGTAGACGCTGGAGCGCAGCCCCTGCGCCTCGGCGGCGGTGAGGGCGGCGGCCAGGACCTGGTTGCCGGTCCGGCCGGCCCGGAACGCAGCGGTCAGCAGGTCCTGCCAGCGGTTGCCGGCTGCCAGGGCGTCGCGCAGGCCCTCGGGGACCTCGGTCTCTCCGGGACGCACCACGTAGCCCATCTCCTGGTTGTCGGTGTTGAGCCGCAGATAGGTGATCCCCACGTCGGTGTGCAGCACGTCCCCGGGCTCGATGACGAGGCCGGACTCCCCCAGGAAGCTCTCGTCCTCTGCGTACGTGAGCCCGCGGCGCTGCAGATCCACCGAGGGCATGAACCAGATCGGCAGCCCGAGATCCGTGAAGCGCTGGCGGATGTACCAGGCAACGTCATCGGTCGTCGTCACCCCGGGGGTGATCACGCGGCTGGAGAACGCCTCGGCGATGACCCGTTTCGCCAGCGAGACGATGTGGGGGTAGAGCGCCAGTTCCAGGGACGTGCGGCTCTCGAGCCAGCGAACGACGAGGGCCTCCGCGGGGACCAGCCGCTCGCGAAGGGGGGGCGGCAGCACGTTCTCGAGCCGTTCCCGCAGCGCCGCGGAGAGGCCGTCGGCCACCGGCCAGTCACGGCTGACGTCGATGCCGATCCGGCGCGGTTTCCGCTCGGCGATCACCTCCCCGAGACGGGCCCACTGCTCGTCGAGGTCCCCGCCCTCCCAGGCCGCCTCGTAGAGGTCGGCGATGGGGTAGCGGCCCACCACGAGTCGCTCCACCCCCGCCGCGGCGCCGCGGTCGTGGAAGACGAGCATCGTGGTCCGTCGCGCGGCGAATGCGGGCTCCGGCACCAGGGTGAGGTAGACGGGGTCCTCGTTGTACTCCCGGTTCAGGACCACCCACAGGTCGATGCCGGTCTCGCGCATCAGGCGCGGCAGCAGCGTATCGAGCCGATCCTGCAGGAGACCGTTCACGGCATCGGTCCGGGCCCGCTCCGGGAGAACCGCGGGGCCGGAGCCCGCCCCGGCGCACGGCAGGTGCGTGAATACCGTCACCAGCAGGCAGGACGCCAGACGCAGCGGCGGGGGCATGTCCACCTCCATCGGGAAGGCCGCGCGCGCCGCGGCCGCGCCCCCGATTCTAGCGGCCGGAGCCCGGGGGGACCAGTCCCGCCTGTGTCATACTGGGTGGTCCGGTCTCCTGTCGGAGACCCGACGGAGCCGGCGACGGTGAGCTTCTACGAGCGACTTCGCGAGCCTCGACCCCTGATCGCCGTGGAGCTGCGTCCGCCCCGGATGGTCCGCTCCGCGCGGGACAGCATGGAGGCGTGGATCGACACGTACCACGGGATGCGGCGGGTGCTGGACGCCGACACGCTGGTCCTGCTCACGGACGGTGCCGTCGGGCAGAGCGAGGAGGAGAGCCTGCTCCACCTGATGGCGAACCTGGGGGGGGACGCCGACCGCTCCCGGATCGCGCCGATCCTGACCTGCAAGCACCCGCTGGAGTACTGCACGCGCTTCCCGGTGCGGGCGGCGGAGCAGGGGCACCGGGCGGTGGTGGTGCTGGGAGGGGACCGGCACGACGACGTGCCGCGCTGCGTCGACCACGCCTACCTGCTCCGGCAGATGATCCGCGGACGACAGCCCGCCGTGGCGCTGGGCGGATGGGCGAACCCCCATGCGGATCCGGCACGCCAGGTCGGGTTCCTGGTGGCGGAGGCGGCCACGGCGGACTTCTACCTCACCCAGATCGTCTCCCACCACGACCTGGCCCCGGTGGACGCGTTCCTCGACGAGGCCGCCCGCCAGGGCCTGACGATGCCAGGCATGTTCGGCGTGTTCTACTACCGCAGCGCGCGCCCCCGCACCCTGGACGCCCTCGCCCCTTTCTTCCCGATCCCCAAGGAGGCCATCCGCCGCGATCTGGCCCGCGGCGGGCCCGGCCCGGTGGATCTCTGTGCCCGGACGATCGTGGCGCTGCGGGCCCGGGGCATCTCCCGAGTCTACGTCTCGAACCTCCGGCCGCTGCGCGCCCGGGAGACCCTGGCCGCCATCGAGGCCCGGGTCGCCGAGCTGGTGGAGGCCGGAGGCTGAGCCCGGGACCGGACCTCAGCCAAGGTCCCGGAGCACCTCCTGGGGGTGGGAGGCCGCGTCCACCTTGGCGTACGCCTTCCGGATGCGGCCGTCCGGCCCGATCAGATACGAGATCCGCCGGGCATTCCCCGCTTCGGCGTCGTCGCAGGCGCCGTACGCGAGGCCCAGCTCCCGTTTCGTGTCGCAGAGGAGGGGATAGGGAAAGCCGTGCTTCTCCGCGAACGCCGCGTTCTCCTCCGCGGTATCGAAGGAGACCCCCAGGATCGCGGTGTTGGCCGCCTCGAATCGATCGGCGAGGTCGCGGAACCCGCGACCCTCGACCGTTCAACCAGGGGTGTCGGCCTTCGGGTAGAACCAGAGGACGAGATTCCGGCCGGCGAAGTCGCCCAGGGCGACCTCCCGTCCGTGGTGATCCCGGACGCGGAAATCCGGGGCGGGTGTTCCTTCCTGAAGCACCGGTCTGCTCCTTTCCGGCCGGCGGTAGGCCGCCGATCCTCGAGGGGATCCGACGTGACGACGAAAAAACCTAAAGCATTACTTCAGGTCATGGCCCGAGATATCCAGGATAACAGAAGTCTCGAGGATTACTCGAGGTCGGCTGCGGCCCCGCGAGCCGCCCGCATGCGGTCGAGGAGCTCGGCGGCGTCCACGGCCTCGATCATCCGCAGGTCGGCCCGCTCCCGCCCCTCCGCGTCCAGGAACACCATCACGGGGGGGCCGGGGACGTGGTAGCGTTCCACCGCCTCGAGGGCACCCGGCTCCTCGCCCGTCAGATCCACCCGGAGCCGCCGGAAGCCCTCGGACGCGGCGATCACCGCGGGGTCCTTGAACGGCCCGTTCTCGAGGACCCGGCAGGGAAAGCACCAGGCGGCCGTGAACTCGATCAGCACCGGCCGGCCCTCGACGGCCGCCTCGGCGACGGCCTGGGGGGTGTACGGCTCCCAGTCGATCCCCTCACGTCCCTCGAGCCGCACGAGCAGCGCGGCCGCCACGAGGGCGCCGACCAGGACGAGGGTACGGACGACGCGGAGGACCCGGTTACCACGGCCGGCCCGGTCGAGCAGGGCGAGCCAGATCCCCGCGACGGCGACCAGCACGGCGAAGGAGGGCAGGAACCAGCCCTGGGGGAGGAAGGACGCCAGGAAGTACAGCGCGACCCCCAGCAGGATGAACCCCATGGCGTGCTTGATCCACTCCATCCACTGGCCACTCCGGGGCATGGCGGCAAGGGAGCCCGAGAACATGCCCAGGAGGACGTAGGGGAGCGCCAGGCCGGCGGACAGGGCGATGCCGACCAGCAGCGCGTTGCCCACGTCCCCCTGCTGGCCGACCCACAGCAGCAGGCCGGCGATCAGGGGGCCCACGCAGGGCGCCGCGACGATCCCCATCGCGAGCCCCATCCCGAGGGCACCGACGACGCCGGTGCGCCCCCCCGCCACGCGGTTGCGAAGCGCCGCCGGGGCCTGGATCTCGAACAGACCGAAGTTGCTCAGGGCCAGCACCACCAGGACCGCAGCGAGGCCTCCGAGGACCCAGGGGCTCTGGAGCCAAGCGCCGAACATCTGACCCGTCAGCCCGGCGACCAGGAACAGCGCCGTGAAGGTGGCGGCAATCCCCGCCGCATACGCCGTGGCCCGCAGGAGCTGTCCGCCGCCGCCGCCACCCTGGCGGCCGAAGTAGGAGAGCGTGACGGCGATCACCGGGTACACGCAGGGGGTCAGGTTCAGGGCCAGCCCGAGGACGAACACCCCTAGGAGCCACAGGGTGAAGCCGCGCGACGCGATCTGGGCCGCCACGGTGGAGCCCGCCTCCGGTGCCGCATCCACGTCGCCGCCCGCTCCGGTGGTCGCCGCGCCGTCGAGCACGGCGAAGATCTCCGGGTGCAGCGGCGCGGCGGCGGCCGACCGGGCGATGCTCACGGGGAACTCGAGGGAGACCGTCTTCGGGAACAGGCAGGTGCGGTCGTTGCACGCCTGGTAAATCACGCTGCCCCGGAGGACCTGTGCTCCCTCCGGGAGGTCCGGGGCCACCTGGGCGGTGGCCCCGAACACCACGCCGTCGTTGTAGACGGAGAGATTGCCGCCGAGGGCGGGGGCGTCCAGGACCTCCCCCTCCGGGTACCGCACGGCATCGACGGTGAGCCCCT
>JASFRI010000150.1:0-9610 GCA_050115015.1 Acidobacteriota bacterium | reverse complement strand
GCCGCAGGGCGAGCCGCCCACCACGGGCCGTCGCATCAGCCCTCCGCGGCCTCGGCGGCATCCGTGCTGAGACACACCTCGTGGATCTCCAGAACGCTGGAGCCCGCGAACATCTCCGCCGGCGGGCGGTTGCTGTGCGCCTCCCGGAACGACTCGCTGGACGTCCAGTCCCAGAAGGCCTGCTCGGTCTCCCAGTACGTCTGGACCAGGTAGTAGCCCTGCTCGGTGGACTCCTCGAACTCGCCGGTCTTGTGGTTGAAGCGCCGCTGGACCGGGCGTAGCACCTGGTTCTTGATGAAGCCCGGGGAGCGGTCGATGAGATGGGCCCGGTTCCGGAAGCGGTCCTCGAAATCCGCCTCGTGACCCTCGGCGACGGGGATGCGATTCGTGACGACGAACACGGCTTGCCTCCTGCGATGCCGCGCCCGGGGAGGCCGGAGCGCGGGATCCCTGATTGTCGGGGTGGGCCGGGGGCGTGTCAACCGGCCGGCGCCGGGTCCCGCTCCGCGATATATAGATGGTACGTCTCGTCGGCGACCACCCCGGGGGGGAACGACCGCAGGTGCCGGATCCGGATGTCCGGGGCCAGGTTCCCGCGGAGGATCCGCTGGCGCCGCCCGTCCCGGATCGCCTCGGGCGGGAAGCTCAGGATCAGCAGGGCACGCTCCCCGGGCCTCGCCACGGCCCGCACGGCGGCCGCGACGTCGTCGAGATCGATGAGGTCCTTCCGGTCGCGATCCCAGACCAGGAAGCTGCCGAGCTCCCGCTGCTCGGGATAGTAGAGCTTGCGCCGCAGCAGCGCCGACAGCGGGGACGTCTGGAAATCCGTCGCCGCCACGGCGGGCAGGTCCGCCCAGGGGCTCGCCCGCACCCAGGCCGCGACCTCCCCCGTGACGGTGAACGGCTCGCGGAGGTCCTTGCCGTAGGCCGTCGCCCCTCCCAGGAGGTTCGCCGCCAGCACGAACGTCAGGAACCGCCCCGCCGCGAGGCGGCCCGTCTCCGCCAGCCGCTCGAGCCCGGGTCTCCGGTAACGGTGCGACGGCTCGCCGCGGGCGATCCACGCGCACGCGAGCAGCAGCAGGAAGAAGTGGCCGTAGTAGCGGGCGCTGGACAGCAGCGTCAGGTAGAACAGGAACAGCAGGATCCCGTTCGTGGCGAGGTAGAGGAACAGGACGCGGGGCTTACCCAGGAACACCAGGGTCCCCGCCCCCAGCGCGACCAGGGCCAGGACGCCGTTCAGCGGCGAGCCCTCGCCGACGAACGCGTTCGTGTTCCACCAGTGGGGCGAGGCGATCTCCGGGATCGGCACGTAGGCGGCGAAGATCTTCGAGGCCACGAACGCGAGGCGGGTCGGATCGAAAGGGGTCTCCGGGTAGGGGACGAAGAACGTGTTATCCGGCTCGGGCCAGATCTGGTATGCCGAAAGTCCCACGCCGACCGCCGCGAGGATCAGGCAGAGCGCCAGGGCGGGCCCCCGACCCGCGAAGGCGGCCTCGGAGCGCCGGGAGAGGAAGTCCACGGCGAGCGTCGCCGTCAGCCCCCCGACGATCACCATCCCGTAGAGCGACGTGTTCGCCAGCAGCAGCAGGACCAGGCCGAGCCACGGGTAGCGCCGGGTCCGATCCCCGTAGAGGGCGCAGGCGATCCCCAGCAGCAGCACCCCGAAGGCGTAGTTCCGGCTGATCAGGCCGTACTCGAACAGCGCGAAGTAGCCGAAGGGGAACAGCAGCCGCTGCAGCCGCGTGAACGGAGCGTACCGGCTGAAGACCCAGACGAAGGCGATGGCGATCAGCAGGTGGAAGCCCTGCATGATCCGCGGGTCGTCGGTGATCCGCGACAGCCCGAAGAGGAACGCCTGCCAGAGCATCGGGTTCCCCTCGTAGCGCATGTTCCCGTAGACGCCGGCGAGGGAGTCCGCGTCGGTGACGACCATCCAGGCCTGCAGCTCGTCCCGCCACGGCTCGTGGTGGACCATCCCGAAGGCGGCCACCAGCGCATACGCCAGCGTGACCGCGATGGCGAAGCCGCGCTCTCCTCGCGCGGGTGTCCCACGGTGGGCAGCCGACGGACGTCCGGCCCCGGTCATGGAATCCCCGCGATGCTGCGGTCCGTCGGAGGGAGCGTTCGCGGGGAGGAGGGCGCCCCCCCGGACCGCCGGAGCCCACACGGGACGCTCAGGACTCCAACTCCTTGAGACCGCCGAAGACCGGCCGGCCCGCGAGGGAGAGGTAGAACGCGTAGCCGCCCAGGGCCAGCAGGAGCAGGCAGGCGACCAGGGCCGGCTGGCCGTACCAGGTGGAAAAATCCGTCGTCTGCACGAAGGTGCCGATCATCCTCCTGAAGAAATGGTAGGCGATCAGCGCTAGTAGGCCGTAGCGCAGCAGGACGAACAGGGCGAGGCCCCAGGTCACCATGTTCAGGATGCCGTCCACCCAGAAGTGGTCGAAGTCGATTCCCGAGGCCACGACGGTGATCGCGAACAGCGCCGCCACCGCCAGCCACTGCCTGCGCAGCAGCACACGCAGCAGCTGCAGCCCCGCCAGGACGATCATCGGCAGGAGAATCGACCAGGTCAGGTAGTCCAGCACCACCGACAGCTGCAGCCGTACCCCGAGGACGGTATCGGTGTTGAAGCCGCCCGGAGAGTGGGGCGGCATCCCGAGCCACGCCGGCACGAGGTAGTGGACCGTGAACACGACGGAGCTCACCGCGGCCAGGCTCCCGCCGGCCAGCACGTCCCGGCCGACCATCGGGTCCCGGAGCCGCCCCTGGAGCAGCCGGTTCCAGCCGATCAACGCGTCGGGCCAGAGGCGCCGCACGTAGGGCTCCAGCGCGATGTAGATCACCCAGGCGATCCCGCCGACGCCGATCGACCTCACGAGTGCGGTGACGAACAGGCCCAGCTCGGGATTGAGCTCCGGCACGTGGCTGGCGGCGCAGGCCCAGACGATCAGCTCGGCGAAGATCAGGAACAGCGCCAGCCGGAAGGCCCCCTTGCGATCGCCGCGTCCACCCAGGAGATTCCGCCGGAGGAAGAACAGGAGGGCCACCATCATGACGGTGAAGATGACCCCGACGATGATCGCCGCCGCCCGCTCGCGACCGGCGACCTCCCGGGCTTGAATCCGCGAGGGGCGGGTCCAGGGCTCGACGATCGTGAAGAACACCGGCTTCCCGCGGAACGCCGCCGCCTCGACCCGGACCGTCAGCTCCGGGTCCTCGGGGATCGGACCGGTCCAGGCCGCCCGGCGATCGGCGTAGTCGTAGGGAACCCACTCCGGGTCCGCCCGGACGAAGGTGTCCATGTCCAGGTCGGCGGCCGCGAACAGGGCTCCCCAGTCCGGCTCCGGGGCCTCCTCCGCGGGGCCCGCCACCTGCGGGGGAATCGCCCGGAACAGGGAGAGCCGGCCCATGGAATCCACCTCCACGGTGACCATCCCCGAGATCGCCGGCCGGGGGTCGACCAGGGTGACCCTCGCCGAGCGGTTGGTGGGGACCATGAGCCTCGGGCTCGAGCGGTACCAGAGGCCGAAGACCGGGGGACGTCCGGCGCGGAACGCCTCCCAGCGATCCGGGTCGTCCTGCTCCCCGATGTGGCGGTAGAAGCCGCCGTTGAACCAGGTTCCGATGGCGGTGTCCACCGGCTTCTCGTCGTAGCCCAGGTCGACGGCGATCTCCCGGGCCCGGTCGGCGAGCACCTCCGGCGACTTCTCCATGGGGGTCAGGCCGATTAGGTTCGTGTGCGGCCGCAGCAGCCCGACGGCGAGCAGGCCGAGCAGCAGCGTCGCGAGGAAGGCGATGGCCGCCGCGGGCCGCAGCCCTCCCGCGTCCCCCGCCTCGGCGACCATCTCGGGGGACGGGGTCTCCCCCGCCGCCAGCGCCGCGGCCAGCGGGTCCCCGCCGGGCAGGGCCGCCGCCACGGTGAGGGCCGACGCGGGCCGCCGGGCCGGCTCGGGCTCCAGGCAGCGCAGGATGACGCGCTCCACCGCCGGGTCGAACCCCTGGACATGGCTCGACGGGTTCGTCGGCGTGGTCTCCTGCTGCAGCCGCAGCAGCTCCGCGACGCTGTTCGCCTGGAACGCGGTCTTGCCGGTGAAGATCTCGTAGAGGACGAGGCCCAGGGAATAGATGTCGCTCCGGGCGGAGACCTCCTTGCCGGCGAGCTGCTCCGGCGCCATGTAGGCCGGCGTGCCGCTCCGGACGTCCGCCTCGTGGATCTCCTGCGCCAGGCCCGCGAGGCCGAAGTCGGTGATCCGTACTCTCCCCCGGCCGTCGATCATCACGTTGGCCGGCTTGAGATCCCGGTGCAGGATGCCCTGCTCGTGGGCCGCGGCCAGTCCGGCGCAGATCTGGCGGGCGATCTGCACCGCCTTCTCCTCCGGGAGCCGGCCGATCCGCCGCAGCAGCGAGGCCAGGTCCTCGCCGTCGACGTACTCCATGGAGAGGAAGTGCTCGCCGTCCAGCTCGCCGAGATCGTAGACGCGGCAGACGTTCGGGTGGGTCACCTGGCGCGCCGTGCGCACCTCGTTGAAGAAGCGCTGCAGCCGGATATCGTTCTCGTCCAGGGCGCCCGGCAGGAACTTGAGGGCCACCGGCTGGCCGAGCTTCAGGTCGTCGGCGCGGTAGACCTCGCCCATCCCCCCCTTGCCGAGCAGGCCGATGATCCGGTAGCGGTCGGCGAGCACCGCCCCCGGCAGGAAGCGGCCGTGGGAGGCGGCGCTCGAGGAGCCCCAGCTCGAGGACGTGACCGGTTCGGCGCTGGCCGGTTTCCGGGGCGTCTCCATCCGGGTCGGCACGTCGGAGGAAGGGCTCAGCGGGGCCGCGCAGGCGGGGCAGAAGCGGCTGCCTGCCGGAGCCTCGGCGCCGCAGCTGGGGCAGGTGAACATGGCCACAGAAGATGCCAGAGGAAGGCGGGTTCGGCAACCCACCCACGCTCGCCCGGGATCGAGGGCGACAATATTGGCGACGATGCCTCGCGAGCTCCGGTGGGCAGGCCCACCCCTCCGTAGCTCCCCCGCCGGGGGGTTGGGTAGGACGGCCCCCTCCGGGTCGACGGCGCGGGCTCCGCGGCGGTGCCTCGTCGAGCTACCCACCTTTGCTCGCCCGGGGACGACGGCTCCTGTCCCGGCGGCGGAGCCTCGCGAGCTACGGTGGGCAGGCCCACCCGCACCGGAACACCCCGCCGCAGCCGATCGCGGGGAGGGCCCACCCGCACCGGAACGCCCCCGCCGCGGCCGATCGGGGGAGGGCTTGCCCTCCGTAGCTCGTCCCCGACAGGGGGCGAGCGCAGGAGGGTCAGGGGGCAGGCGGAGAAGAGAATTTGCCCGAGGAGAAGTCCTCGAACGCCTGGTAGAGCTCCTCGTTCGTGTTCATCACGAACGGGCCCCGGCGGGCGATCGGCTCGTTCAGGGGACGGGCCGCGACCAGCAGGAAGCGGGCTCCCTCCGGGCCGGTGGTGGTGGCAATGGCATCCCCCGCGCCGAGGACGCCGAGGGTGCCGCGCGGGATCGTCACGTTCGGGTCGTCCTCACGGCCGGCCACTTCCAGGGAACCCTCGAACACGTAGATGAAGCCGTTGTATTCAGCGGGGACCGGATGCGCCACCTTCACGGCCGGGGAGAGCCGGAGGTCGAGGTACATCGGCGAGGTCGCGACCCCTCGCACCGGCCCCTCGACCCCCTCGACCACGCCGGCGATCACGCGGGCCAGCTTCCCCTCGCCCATCTTCACCTCGGGCACCGCTTCCGGAGGGATGTCCTGGTAGCGAGGCTCGATCATCTTGCTCGCCGCAGGGAGGTTCACCCAGAGCTGGAAGCCCCACATCAGGCCATCCACCTGCTTCGGCATCTCCGAGTGGACGATCCCCCGGCCCGCGGTCATCCACTGCACGCTGCCCGCGCGCAGATCCCCCTGGTTGCCCGCGTGGTCCCGGTGCTGCATGAGTCCGGCCAGCATGTAGGTGACCGTCTCGAACCCGCGGTGCGGGTGGTCCGGAAAACCGCCGATGTAATCGCCGGGGTCGTCGGACCGGAACTCGTCGAGAAGCAGGAACGGGTCGAGGTGGTCCAGCACCGGCGTCCCGATCGTCCGGCGCAGGCGCACCCCCTGCCCATCCGTCGTCTCCTGACCCTCCACCGTCCGCGTGATGCTCCGGAGCATACGTCCCTCCCCTCTCCCATCCAGCCCCCCCAGTCTACCCCTCCCCCCACGGCAGGGTCACACGGCAGGGTCAGACCTGAAGTGTGCAGTCCCGAAACCTCCTGATGCGCAGGGGTTTGCCACCGCGTCGGGGATGAAAGGTTAGCGCTGGATGGGCGTCGGGAGGCCCGGAGCCCTGGATTCCCGGTCGTGCTCCCGGCTGGACACCGGAAGCCGGTCCGGCTGCACACGGAGGAGGTGAAGAACCGGAAAGCACTGTCCTTGGCGCGTTTTCGAGGGTGCACACTTCAGGTCTGACCCTGTGGTGCCGCGCCTGGCGGTCGGTGCCTTGCCGGGGAGCCGGGGGGCGGTCGGGGGTGGGAGCGCCGGGAGCGGAGATGCAGGGCCCTGCGTCCGCCTTCAGGGGTACGGGCAGAGGATGTGGGGCTGGGGCTGGGGACGGGGACGAGGACGGAATGTGGTCATGGGGGGCGGATTTCGGTAGATTCAGGACATACCGGAAGGAGGAGCGCCATGAAATGCCTGGCTGGCCTGCTGATCCTGGCGGCAGCGCTCGTGCTCCCCGCCTGCAACGGTGAGGTGCAGGAGGGGTCGGCGCGGGTCAGCTCCGAGGGGGATGGACAGCTCGTCATCACGCTCACCGACAAGCCCCTGGACATGGACACCGTGGCGCACGTCTGGGTAACCGTCGACTCGGTCGTCGTCTACCCGGTGGCCCTGATGGAAGGGTCCGACGTCTCGCCCATCGAGATCCCGGCGGAGGTCCAGAGGTTCGATCTCATGAGCCTGACCGGCGGGAACACCCAGCACGTGACGACGGCCGACCTGCCTGCGGGGGTCTACGAGAAGATCCGGCTGCGCACCCGCGACGAGCGGCTCGTCTTCAAGGACGGCGTCGAGGAGCCGCTGAAGAACGAGTCCGGGAAGGCCGACGCGAACATCACGTTCGAGATCCTCGTCAGCAGCACGAAGCGCATCCTCATCGACTTCGACGCGGCGGCCTCGATCCAGGTCAACGAGACCGGGAACGACAAGTACATCCTGCGGCCGGTCCTCCACGCCTCGGAGCAGTAGCCCGCGGGAGGAACAAGGCGTCGGGGCCACGGGCTGCAGACCGGCCCGGCGCGGGCCGACCCCGGCCCCCGGCCAGGACCTCGAAGCCTCCGGGGCAACGGGAACCCGTGTTCCGGGACGTGGAGTCTCCCGGACGAGGCGTGCGGCCGGCCCACGGCGAGGGACAAGTCGGTCAGGGCGACCCGATGGGGCCGCGGCACCTCGTGAGGGTCTGTCGGGAGGAATGGAGAGATCCCGGGACAAGGCGGAACTCCGAGGGCGGGTTGGTGGACTCGTTGAGGAGGCCCGACGCGGGCCCGCAGGCTCTCGGCCTTCCCGAGACCGGCAGGCGGTGAATCGTCCGGGCTAGCGATCGGAACCCGTCGCCGCGCGGGCGCGGGTGATGTACTCGAAGATCTCCCCGTCGAGCCCCATGCGCTCGCGGACCCGGGGCTGTTCCCGGTACATCGTGGCCACGGTCCGTTCCAGGCCGACGTCGCTGCCCGTGAACTCCCGCACCAGCGTGTCCCACCGGGCGGCCAGGGCGCGGACGGTCTCGCACGCGGGGTCCGTCCCCTTCTCCATCTCGGACCGGACCGCGGCGATCAGCCGGGGCCACTCCTCCTCCACCTCGCGGATGCGGTCTTCTCCGACGACCCGCGCCCGCTCCTGTAGTTCCCTCCGCTGCTCGCCCGTGAAGTAGCCCTCCACGGTGCGCATCAGGTCAAGCAGCTCGAGTAGCCGGTCGACGGAGATCTCGTCGTCGCGTCGCAGCATCTGCGCCACCCCGGCGATCCGGGCCCGGAGCTCGCGGATCGCCGCTTCCTGCTCCTGCAGGGCCGCGAGGTACCGTTCCAGGACCTCCATGGGTGAGCTGCCGGGACGCGCCAGCAGCTTCCGGACCTGCTCCAGGGAGAGTCCCAGCCGGCGCAACGACAGGATCTCCTGCAGGCGGAGCAGTTCCTCGCCGCCGTAGACCCGGTGTCCCGAGCCCGTGCGCTGCGCGGCCTGAAGCAGCCCGATCTCCTCGTAATGGTGCAGCGTCCGGACCGAGATCCCGGCGCGACGGGCCAAGTCACCGATCTTCAGCTTTTGCGGCATCGCCTCTCCTCCCCGGGGCAGCGTTCAGCATGCGCCCTCATCGCTCCGGAACAGCCTACTGCCTCACGCTACGTGAGGATCAAGCCCGTTTCCCTCCGGAGGCCGGGGGGTCCGGCTGTCGACCCACCACATGCCGTTGACGGGACTCGCGGGGACGGCCGGTCCGCCCTGCATCACTGACGCCCCCAACGGGGTTGCGTTAGGATCGATCGATCCGTTCACGATGACCAGGCAGGCAACCCCCCGCCGGGAGGTGCCGCGCCTTTCGAGGGAGATGCGACATGGAGTATCGACGGCTGGGTGGTTCCGGACTCAAGCTGAGCGCGCTGTCGTTCGGCTCGTGGGTGACCTTCTCATTCCAGGTGGACACGAAGCTGGCGGAGAGGCTGATGGGCCTCGCCTACGACCGGGGCGTGAACTTCTTCGACAACGCCGAGGTCTACGCCGACGGGGAGTCCGAGAAGATCATGGGCAAGGCGCTGAAGAAGCTGGGCTGGCGCCGGGACAGCTACTGCCTGTCCAGCAAGGTCTACTGGGGCGGTGACCTGCCGACCCAGCGGGGCCTGCACCGGAAGCACATCTTCGAGGCGTGCGATGCCGCCCTGCAGCGGCTGCAGGTGGATCACCTGGACCTCTACTTCTGCCACCGGCCGGACGTCGAGACCCCCATCGAGGAGACCGTGCGGGCGATGGACGATCTCGTCCGGCAGGGGAAGGTCATGTACTGGGGGACGTCGGAGTGGGAGGCCCAGCAGATCCAGGAGGCCTACGGCATCGCGCGGCAGCACTCCATGACGCCTCCCTCCATGGAGCAGCCGCAGTACAACATGTTCGAGCGGGACCGCGTGGAGCGGAAGTTCCACCGGCTCTACGAGGCCGTGGGGCTGGGGACCACGATCTGGTCGCCGCTGGCCTCCGGCATCCTCACCGGGAAGTACCGGGACGGCGTCCCCGAGGATTCGCGCATGGCCCTGCCCGACTACCAGTGGCTGAAGGAGATGGCCGTCGACAGCGAGGCCGGCAAGGAGCGCATCCGCAAGGCGGTGGACCTCGAGGGGATCGCCAGCGAGCTCGGCATCTCGCTGACCCAGATGGCGATCGCCTGGTGCCTGAAGAACCCGAACGTCAGCACCGTGATCCTCGGCGCGACGAAGACCGAGCAGCTGACCGAGAACCTGGACGCCCTCGACAAGGTCGCGCTGCTGACCGACCCGGTGATGGAGCGCATCGAGTCGATCCTCGGCAACAAGCCAGAGCTGCCGCGGGTGTGGTAGCCCCTCGACTTGCTCGGGGCAGG
>JASFRI010000149.1:0-9623 GCA_050115015.1 Acidobacteriota bacterium | reverse complement strand
GCGCATCGCCCCGGAAGGGCGTTCGGCGCCTCATGCATCTACCTCTCCGGAATGCTGGCGAGCGCCGCCTTCGGGATCTTCCCCTACGTCCTCCCCTCCCACCCGACGCCCGGGCGCGGGCTGACCGTCACCGCGGCCGCCGCCCCGGCTCACGGTCTCGCCCTCGGCCTCGCGTGGTGGATCCCGGGGATGCTCCTGGTGCTCGGCTACTTCGCGTTCACCTACCACAGGTTCCGCGGAAAGGTGCGCCTCGAGGACCAGGCCTGAGCGGGGTAGTCCGGTAGCGCGAGGTCCGCCCCGATACCTTGCGACTCCGGTCGGCTGGAAGTCTCCCCGTATCCCCCTTGGGGGGCACCCCGATGGGCACCGGCCTCGCGGCGGGATAGAAGGGAGTGTGTTCTGTTTCAGGCCCACGATGGAGAACGATCCTCGCGGACGCTGCCGTGCACGAGGGCTCCCGCGATGAGCGGCACAACCCCGTCTTCCTGGGGCGAGGTTCTCGACCGCGCCTTCCGAAGGGGGCGCTTCGTTCTCCTCGTGGTGACCGCGGACGAGGCCGGCCTGCCCCACGTCGGCAAGGCGGATGGTTTGAAACCGGGCAAGGAGGGGCGGCTCCAGATCTCCGGCTGGCTGTGCGCCACGACCGTGCGGAACCTGAAGCGGAACCCCAGGCTGACCGTGGTCGTTCAGGCCGAGCCCGAGGGCGTGCAGCTCGCAGGCCGGCTCGAGTCCCTGCAGGAGGACGCCATGCTGGACGGGTACGCCGATGGAACGCGACGAATGCCCCAGGTGCGCTGGAGGCTCACGCTGCGGCCCACGCAGCTCATGCGCTTCCGCGAAGGAGAGCACGCCGACGAGGTCGTGGAGCTCTGACGGCGCTGACGCCGGTCACCTTCAATGCAGCTTCGCGAAGCGAGGATCCGAGCGGAGACGATCGAGGTCCCGGTCGGTCCCGAGCCAGCGACGGTCGCGCCACCCGGCCGCGACGATCTCGTCCAGGCAGTCGAGGGCCGAGTCCTCGTCGCCCGCCGCCGCATAGGCGCAGACGACGTAGGACAGCATCGCGTGGCCCGGGTGCAGCCGCCGGGCGCGTGCCGCCCACTCGAGCCCCTCCTCCGTCCGGCCCAGGGCGATCAGCGCGCGAGCGCCGTTGGTCAACGCCCGGGGATCCCCGGCGTCGAGCGTCGTACGCTTCGTCGCCAGGTCGAGGGCGCGGCCGAAGGCGGCCACCGCCTCCCCCTCCCGTCCGACGAACCGCAACGCCTTGGCCAGGAGGCCGGGGGTCTGCATCTCCTCCGGACGCAGGCGCTCCGCGCCGGTGAAGAGCGCCGCAGCCCTCTCCAGAACCCCGCGACTGTAGCAGAACCGCCCGTAGAGGTAATGCGCCTCGCGCTCTCCCAGTCGAACTGCAGGTGGTTCAGCCAGTTGGCGGTCTTCACGAGAGGCGGCCCGCTGCCCACCGAGGCGTAGGCGATGCGGGCCCCGTCCGGGTCCGTGCAGAATCGTATCTCCTGTTGCATGCGGTGGCCGTTCCCGTCGCCCGAGCGCTTTCGCCTGCGGACGGACCCTGCAGCATCGATGATGCGGGCGGACGACGCGCAGATCAAGCGGTCCCGGAGCGCCGCGCGGGCTCAGCCGGGTCCGGGGCCGGTAGCGGCAGCCTGGCCGAACCGCGAACGGTAGGAGCTGGGGGTGATCCCGGTGTAGCGCCGGAACAGGCTCCTGAAGTGCGTCACGTCCTCGTACCCGACGGCTTCGGCCACCTCCTGGATCGTGCGGCGATCCTGCTCCAGCACGTGCTTCGCCTGCTCCACCCGGAGCTTGTGCAGGTAAGCCAGGGGCGCGTCTCCCGTGGCGGCCTTGAATCGCCGGGCGAAGTTGCGCCGGCTCATGCCGGCGCGGCGGGCGACGTCGTCCAGCGACAGGGGACGATGGAGGTTCTCGTGGAGCCACTCCTCCACGGCCGCAACCTGCTCGTCGCCGTGCACGGGCCGGGAAGGGGGCGCCGCGAAGCCGGACTGCCAGGTGCGCGGCGTGTCGATGAGCAAGGTCTTGCCGCACTGCACGGCGACCTCGTGGCCGGCGTACCTCTCGACCAGGTACAGGCTCAGGTCCAGGGAGGCGTACATGCCGCCACCGGTGTAGATACCGTCCGCCTCCGCGATGAACAGCTCGGGCCGCCATTCCACCGCCGGGTATCTCCGCCGGTACTCGTCGACGACCGCCCAGTGCGTGGTGGCCGGCTTTCCGTCCAGGAGCCCGGCCTCCGCCAGAAGGGCCACGCCAGTGCAGACCCCGGCGACGGCCGTCCCCTGCCTCCGTCTGCGCCGTAGCCAGGGGACGACCTCTCCGTGGCGCGTGAGGAGCTCGTCGAAATCGAGCCCCGTCGCCGGCACGATCACCAGGTCGGTGCGCCGGACGTCGCTCAACGCACAGTCGGGGGCGATGCGCAGCGGTCCGTCACAGGACACGGCCCGGCCATGGGTGGAGGCCGTTCGCACCCGGAAGCGTGGCTGCGGCTCCGTCCCCTCGATGACGTTCCAGATCACGCCCGCGCTGCGGAAGACCTCCATCGGGGCGATGGCCGTCGACGCGTGCCCCCCCTGCAGGAACAGGACGGTCACGTCGATGGAGGTCGTCGGGGACATTGGCATGAATATACCCTATCAATGGCAAATCTGCCACTTCCGCGAGAAGCCCTTTCGACCCATCCTTGAGGGGAGAGGGGCCGACGAGACCGGCGCCCCGGAAAGGAGGAAGAACGATGCCGTTCGTGAACGTTCGAACCGCCCGAGGCCTGCTGAGCCCGGAGAAGAAGACCCGGCTGCACGACGAGATCACCGACCTCCTCGTGCGCATCGAGGGCGGGGGGGACCCCGAGTTCCGGCGCTATGTCCTGGTGCTGATCGAGGAGCACCCGCCAGCGGCCTGGAGCGCCGCCGGTCAGCCTCTGACGGAGGAGGCGATCGCTGCACTCGCCGGAGATACCGTGACCCGCTGAGGCCCGATCCGAGCCTCGAACCCTACCCCGGAGCCGTGCGAGCCGCGGCTCCCATGACCGGAAAGGAGATCGGAATGCAGACCTACGTGATCTTCCGCAGAGATGGATGGCAGACCCCCGAGGAGTTGCAGGCCGCGGCGAAGCGCTCCGCCCGTATCGGGGATGACGAGATGAGCGATGACGTCCGGTGGATCCGCTCGTACGTCGTCCGGGCCGGTTCCGGACCTCTGGGAACCGTCTGCATCTACCAGGGAACCAGCCCGGAGGTGATCCGTGAGCATGCCCGGCGCGTGGGGATGCCGGCGGACGAGGTGATCCCCGTGATGGACCTCGTGAAGGTGCGCCCCGACCCCGAGACGGTCTGAGCGCCGGGCCCGGGCGGACCGCCGGACCATGGCGGCCGACGAAAGACGGTCGGCGGACCGCACGGCCCGGCCAGCTGGTCCGTGGCTCGAGGGCGGACGATCAGTCCAGCGGAGGAAGACGGGCGAGGCCGCAGCGCGTCGCCTCCGCACCCATGATGGCGGCGAGCTCCCGCTCGACCTCCGGCGGCAGCGGCGGGGGCGGCGGAGCCTCGAGACGCCGGCGCACCTCCGCGGCGGCACGATCGTGGGCCCACCGGGCACCGCCGGCCTCCCAGTCGCCGTAGGTCTCACGGTCGATGACCGCCGAGGCGACCGACAGCTCCGAACGCCAGCAACGCCGGGTGTGGGGGTGTGCCAGCAGCGAGCCCTTCGCCACCAGTTCCGCGAACAGCGGCGCGAGTTCCTCGCCGCTGCAGTCGATGCCGGCGATCAGCCGCAGCGCGTCGCCGCAGGCCTCGTGGTCCAGCACGAGCTTCTCGAGGGACTGGGTGAGGATGTAGTCGAGGATGCCGGGTCCGGAGATCAGGTTCACGCCGGCCAGCGCGCCGATCACGGCCCCCATCGCGGTCTCCATCCCGGCCTGGTAGTCGGGGACCTTGGCGTCGGAGAGCGCCAGGTAGGCGTGGGTGGGCAGCTCCAGGTGGCGACCGACCTGCACGCAGGCAGCATGGATCATCATGGTCTCGATCGCACCCATCGGCGTCGTCCCGCGCCGCATGTCGAACGCGGCCGCCGCTCCGCCGTAGACGAAGGGTGCGCCGGGCCGGGCCGCCTGGTGGATCGCCAGGCCGGACAGGTTCTCGGCGCAGTGCTGGACCACCGTGCCGTGGAGGGTCACCGGGGCCGCCGCGCCGGTCAGCGGCATCGCCACCGTGGTGGCGGGGATGCCCGCACGGGCGCAGTCGATCAGCACCTGCGCCGTCAGGTCGCTCCAGCGCAGCGGCGGGCTGGGGCAGCAGTCGAAGACAGCCAGCGGGCGCGCCGCGAGTGCCTCCTCGCCCCCCCGGACCGCGGCCAGCATGCGGCGCATCGGCTCGAAGCCGTCGGCCCGGAACGTGCCGGTCACCACCGGCTTGCGGCAGGCGCGGAGGGCGAGGTAGAGGCGCCAGCGGTCGGCCATCTCCGCGGGAACGTCGGCGGGCGTCAGCGCCGTGGACTGCGCCGCATAGTGGGGCAGCCCGTCGACGAGACGAGCCAGATTCGCGACCTCCCGGGAGGACGCCTCGCGCCGGCGGTACGTCGCCCCGTCGTGCAGGTGGATGGCGGCGGAGCCGGGATCGAAGTGCACCCGATCGCCGCCGAGGTCGACCGCCTGCGCACCGTCGCGGTCGTGGAGAACGACGCGGGCAGGCGCGGCCTCCAGGGCGTCGCGGACGCACCGCTCCCGGACGCGGTGGCGGCCGTCCACCACCCGGGCGCCTCGATCCTCGAGGAGGCGGCGGGCCTCGGCGTTCTCCACCAGGACCCCGATCGTCTCCAGGAGGCGGCAGGCCTCCCCCACCACGGCCTCGACCCCGGCCGGATCCAGGATCTCGAGCCGCGGGCGTCGGGAGGTCATCCGGCGGCACCGCGCCGGTAGTCGCAGCGCTCCAGAAGGCAATGGCCGCAGCCCGACAGGCCGCGGATCGGCATCCGGTCCTCGCCGATCCACATGGCGAACGAGACCGACTTGGTGGGCAACATCATGAGAGACGGAAGCAGGGTGACGCCGATCTGGTCGTGGGGTAACAGCCGGAACAGGTCGGTCTGTGCGGTCAGGGGCCACTCGCCGTACCCGGGGCTGACGCGGCAGCCGGCACGCAGCACCGGCCTGCCGTAGGCGGGACCCAGGATGTGGGCGCAGAGCCGGTCCGCCGCCTCCTCCGCGGCGGCGCTCCCGGCGGCATCGAGCACCAGGGCCCGCGAGATCCCCCCCGCGCGGGTTGCCACCGCCACCCGCTCCTCGATCCCCGTCCCCACGGTCACCAGACCGATCACGAGGTCCGGGCCGCGCTGACCCGGCAGCCCCACCTCCCGGAACCGCTCCCCCGGCAGCCGGCGGAAGACACCGGCGGGACGCACCAGCGTCCGGGCCTCGTCGAGGGCCTCGTCCAGCACCTTCACGACGCCCCGGCGCGGACGGCGTCCAGGGGGGTAGCCGAGGTAGTGCAGGACCTCCGCCCGGTCGACCTCGACCGAGAGCTGGACGGGCTGCGGCTGGCCCGGCATCATCGGGCGGTCGCTCCCAGACGAGCCACCAGGCGTGCGATGAACCCCGGGTCGCTCCCGCAGCAGCCTCCCACGGCGTCCACCCCCACGGCGGCGATGCGGCACAGGTCGGCCGCGAAGTCCTCGGCGGACTGCTCGTAGACGACGACCCCGTCGCGCAGAGCCGGCTGCCCGGCGTTCGGCTGGATCAGCAGGGCTCCGAGCACCGAGGCCCTTGCCTCGCGGGCCAGTTCCAGCATCGCGCCGCTTCCGAGGGTGCAGTTCACGCCCACCGCATCCGCGCCGGCGCTCTCCAAACCCCGCAGGGACGAGATCGGAGGGTCCCCCATGACCGTGTGAAAGCCGCGCTTCCGCCGCTCGAAGGTCATCGACACGAGGCGTGGCGTTCCCGGCGCCGCCGTCGCCATCGCTCCCAGGGCGCAGGTGGCCTCGCGCAGGTCGCCGATCGTCTCCACGTGCAGCGCGTCGACCCCGGCGGCGGCAAGAGCGCCGGCGGCGCGCTCGAAGCCCTCCCGCCACCGCACCAGGTCTCCCTTCCCCACGGGCGGCAGGAACTCGCCGGTCGGACCCAGGTCGCCGATCACGAACCGGGCCTCGGACGCCCGGGTCAGGCCGACCGCCGCCGTGGCGACCGCCTCGAGGCGATCCTCCAGGCCGAAGGCCGCGAGCCGCAGAGGGTGGAGGCCGAACGTGCAGGTGTGCACCGCGTCGCTTCCCGCCCCGGTGTAGGCGCGGTGGATCGCCGCGACCGCCTCCGGCCTCTCCAGCACCCAGGACTCGGGCGGCGCGCCCGCGGGAAGCCCCGCCGCCAGCAGCATGGAACCGAGTCCACCGTCGAGGATCAGCGGCTCCGGCGCTCGGAGGGCCTCCAGGAAGCGGCTCATGACACCAGCTCCGCCGCCAGGCGCACGGCACCCATGGCGTTCTCCGCGTGGGTGGCGCCGATCTGCGCCGCCCAGGCCGGCGTCGTCGGGGCACCGCCGACCAGTACGCGCACGCGCCCGGCCAGGGCCGGATCCCCGGCGACCGCCGAGACGATCTCCCGCTGCGCCTGCATGGTCGTCGTGAGCAGCGCCGAGGCGGCGATGAGATCCGCGTCGACCTCCCGGGCCTTGTCGAGGAAGGTCTCGACGGCCACGTCCGCGCCCAGGTCGTGGACCTCGAAGCCGTTCGCGGCGAGCAGGGTGCCGACGAGGGTCTTGCCGATGTCGTGGACGTCGCCGCGGACGGTGCCGATCACCACGCGGCCCCTGGTCGTGCCCGGCGCCCGGCACCGCTGCAGGGCGGGCTGCAGGACCTCCATGGCCGCCTTCATGGCCTCGG
This sequence comes from Acidobacteriota bacterium, assembly GCA_050115015.1. GTDB lineage: Bacteria > Acidobacteriota > Polarisedimenticolia > CBDVAL01 > CBDVAL01 > JASFRI01. The sequence goes on along the minus strand of JASFRI010000149.1, from coordinate 2,726 downwards.
CGCCTTGCACGAGCTCGGGGAGGAAGTACTCCCCCTCCTCCCAGAGGTCGCCGACGGTCTGGATGCCGGGCGTGAACCCACGCTCGACGGCCGCCAGGGGATCCCCCTCCGAGACGGCGACGGCGGAGGCGAGCTCGCGCGCGGCGTCGACGTCGCCGTCCACCACCGCCTGTCGCATCGCCTCGTAATCCGGCTGCGCCATGGTCGTATCCGCGCCGATCCCGGCCTGCACCGGGCCGCGCCGCAAGCGCTCAGAAGGTACGGCGATCCAGCACCTTCCAGCCCTCGGGGGTCTTTTCCAGCTCCACCTCGGTGGAGAAGATGGTGCGCCCGAGGAACTCCCCCTGCTCCATGTCGTACTCGTCCCCCCGGCCATGGACCCGGATCCGCGCCCAGCCCTCGTCGAGGCGCGACACGTAGTCGGTGCACTCCACGATCTCGACGTTCCGGTATCCGGAGGCGGGATAGCGGTCGAAGTCCCTGTGCTGCCACTCGTCGTCGTCGGGCTGCAACACGTGCTCCCCGGCGATGCGGCAGGCCTCCTCCTCGTCGAACGCCGGGGCACACCCCGCCGTCAGGAGACCGGCCAGCGCCACGGCGGCGAGGATCTGCCCGCAACGGCGGATCACTCGACGATCTTCCAGCCCTGATCGTAGCGATCGAACTCGAAGGTCGGACTGAACTCCTTCCGGCGCTCCAGGAGCCGGTCGACCTGGGCCTCGTACTCGTCCCCGATGGCCCGGACATGGATGCGGGCCCAGCCCCGGTCGGAGTCGGACTCGAAGCCGTAGCACTCCACGATCTCCACGTTCCGGTACTTCACGGGCGGATTGCGGTAGGCGTCGTGCAGCTCGTACCCCGCCTTGGCGGTCAGGAACTCCTTGACCATCCCGCAGGCGTCCTGCTCCGTGAAGCCTCGCCCGCAACCGGTGGCCCCGAGCGCGAGACACAGCGTCACGCCGCCGAGCCAGGGTCCTCCGAAGCGAATCGGTCCTCTCATGGCCGTCAGTCTAACACGGCGCCGGTCGGTGCAGTGCGATCACGGGTCCTCCGCCGGCCCGGGCTTCAGGGCGTCCCGGAACGGCTCGTCGGTAACCCACCGGGTCTGGTAATGGGTCAGGTAGCGCAGGTGTTCCGGGTCCGACGGATAGCGGTGCCGCGGCTCGTCCGGGTATGCGTTCATCCCATGGTACGGCAGCGGACCGACGGATGCGGAGAAGGCGGTGTTGATGTCGGCGTCCTTGACCCAGCCGTCGGTGTAGAGGGACCAGTCCCGGACCCAGCCGGCGGGAACCGGGGGAAGCGCCCCGGCCGGGAAAACGACGGTGAGCTCGTCGCCGGCGTTCAGGACCACGTAGCGATCGTCCTCCGCCTCGAGCAGCTCGGTGACATCGCCGTAGCGGGTGAAGGCCCCGGTCATGTCCCGGAAGCGGTACCCGGTGCGGACCTCCCCGTAATCGAACAGGTGGGGTCCGGTGGCCGAATCGCGGAAGAGCCGGGAGTAGCCGCGGTAGTGCAGGTTCCCCCCGGCGGGCTCGAGACGCGTCACCACCGGCGCGACCGCCGGCTCCCCTACCGCGAGGGCGGCGGCGTCCCAGTAGATCTGGAGGTTCGTGGCGATCCGCAGGGTCACGGTCCCCGCCGGCAGCCGGTCCGTGAGCTCCACCACCATCGCCTTGCGCTTGCCGTTCGGGACGCCGATGGAGGGGATCAGCGTGCGCCATCGGTCGCCCTCCCGGAGCTCCAGGCTCGGCGGATGTCCCGACAGGGCCGCGTTCTGGCTCAGGGCCCGGTTGATGCTGGTGTCCGTGGGGAAGATCCAGCCCCAGAGCAGGAGGCGCAGCCGCTCCCCCGCCGGCACGTCCGTGAAGGTCAGGTCCAGGTGGTGGCCGGAGGTCAGTCCCTGGTAGCGGGTGAGCGGCAGGTCGTCCACGCGTCGGCCGTCTCGTGCCCGGATCCGGTCCCGCACGTCGTTTCCACCCTGGTCGACGGCGGCGGCGGGCTCGAGTCGCCGTCCGACCCAGTGCACCGGGGCGTCCGGCGACGGCTTCGGCTGCCGGAAGGTCTCGTCGACGATCATCTCCACGCCGGCGGGGTGGTCCAGCGCCAGCAGGTAGGTGCGGTCGACGTAGACGGTCTCCCAGAGCTCCTCGGTCAGCTGCAGCCACAGGGCGTCCCCGGCGGGATGGAGGGCGCCGCCGGGGATCTTCACGAAGTCCCGGGCCGACAGGTGGCTCGCCCGGCTCCCGTCGTCGCGCAGCATCCCGAGGGGGGAGGTCCACATGACGTCGGTGACGAAGTCGAAGGCCGTGCCGTTCCAGGCGTACAGGAAAGGGCAGGATCCCTTCAGCACCTGCTTCTCGTCCATCGTGCGGTCCGCCGCCACCATCCGCCAGGTCTGGGACACACCGTTCGTCCAGACCACGCGAAGGACCTGGGCCTGTCGCTGCGACCCCAGGCCCAGGTGGTTCACGCCGCCGTTCCCCAGGCGCGCCTGGTAGGCGGTCCCCGCCCGCACCTCGATCTTGGTGAACAGCCCCTGGGTGTTGTTCTTCGCGTTGCTGTCGTTCTTGCCGCGCAGCGTCAGGCGCAGCCAGTGGTTCCGGTTCCCCCCCTCGTTGCGCAGGAGGACCGGCGGCCCCTCGTGCCGGGCGGCAACCAGGTCCAGGTCGCCGTCTCCGTCCAGGTCGGCGGGGAGCACCGACGTGAAGCGCCCCTTCGGCAGG